>CALBVR010000001.1 GCA_937969565.1 uncultured Acidimicrobiales bacterium
AAGCACGGCAGCAATCACGTACGGAAGCTCGGGCGAGACGACAGCGGCGAAACCGGCGACCACGGGGCCGACGATGATGCCCGACTGGAACGACATCGCCTTCAGGGCGATCACCCGGTCCAGCACCTCGGGCGGCGCCAGATCGATCGGCAGCGAACGCGACGCCGGTGCCGCAAACGCCCGAGCGGCCCCCAGCACGGACACGAAGGCGAAGAACGGCCAGACCGAGCTCGGCTCCGAACGGGTGTAGATCGTGATGCCGACGGCCACCACGATGTTCACCACCGTCGGCACCGCCCAGACCAACCGACGGTCGATCCGGTCGGCCACCGTTCCGCCGATCGGCGACAGCACGAAGATTGGCAGGAACAAGAAGAGCGCCAACAGCCCGAGATCGAGCTCCCGACCGGAGATCGAGAAGACCTGATCGCCGACGAAGGTGATCAGCCCGATGAAGGCGAACGTGTTGAAGAACGACGCCAGCAGAACGGAGCGCAGGCCCCAGTCCAAACGCTCGTGCTTCACCCTCGCCATCCGCCGAGCCTACGGGTTGACTAGGTTGGTTCCCGTGGCGGTGTTGCTGCTGAATGCGTCGTATGAACCACTGAGGGTCATCTCGTGGCAGCGCGCGATCTGCCTGCAGCTCGCCGACCGAGCCGACTGCATCGAAGCGCTCCCCGACCGGACGCTGCGTTCGAGCGGCGGCGCCGAGTTCCCGTTCCCATCAGTCCTGCGGTTGCGAGAGATGGCCGTCATCCCCTTCCGCCGGGAAGGGCCGCCCATCACCCGACGTGCCCTGCAGGCGCGAGACAGCGGCGTCTGCCAGAAGTCCGGCTGCAACCGGAAGGGCTCGACGATGGACCACGTGATCCCGCGCTCGAGGGGCGGCACGCACACCTGGGGCAACGTGGTTCTGATGTGCGCCGAGCACAACAACCAGAAGTCCGACCGCACACTCGATGAACTCAGTTGGACGTTGAAGGCGCCGCCCCACACGCCACGACACGACACCGTGCTCCTCGACCGCGCCCGGGTCCTCCCCGAGTGGCGGCGCTGGCTGCCCGCCGCCGCCTGAGCCACGCAGCGTCCACGCCAACCGGGAAGAAATTCCCACCAATTGCGTGACAGGACGTGAACATGTCGTTTATGTTACGAATGTTACATTCCGAAACCGGGGGCGGTTGAAGGGATCCAACACACAGGTGGACGAGCAATTCCTCAAGGACAGCCTGGGCTTCGACATCGACAGCGCCACCATCCTGTACACGAGCGGGCCGATCATCGTCCGCCTCTTCGGATTGTCGCTGATGTCCTACATCGCCTCCCGCCTCGTGAAGCGGGCCGTGCGCAACGTCGAAGACTCCCGCACCCGCCGCCAGCTCGACTTCTTCGCGCCGAAGATCGTGCGCGTCCTCGTCATCGCCGCCGGCCTTGAAGTCTCTGGCATCGACGTCACCGGCATGGCCGCCGTCCTCACCACTGTCGGCTTCACCGGCGCGGTCGTCTTCACCCCACTCGGCCAGAACATCGTCGCCGGCGTCGTCACCACCCTTGACGACATCTACGAGGTCGGCGACGTCATCGAAGTCGACGGCACCTTCGGCACCGTGCTCTCCCGCTCCCTCCTCCGCATCGAACTCGGCCTCCCCGACGGCACCACCGCGTGGATCCCGAACGCTGCGGTCTCTGAACAGAAGACCCTCAACCACTCGCGGCTCGGCGGCTACCGCTTCGGTGTCGACGTCCCCCTCGACCACAACCCCGACCGCGAACTCGCCACCCGAATCATGACCAAGGTGCTCGAAGACATCGACTGGGGCGCACCCGAACGCAAACCCTTCGTCTGCTTCGACACGGTCGCCGGCGAAGCCATGGTGTTTCGGGCGTACGCCTGGATCGAAGACCGATCCATGGAACCCATCTACCGATCGCTCCTACTGACCGCACTCGTCGAAGCGCTCGAAGACGTCGGCCTGTCGGTCGGCCACACCACCAACCTCTCCATGCACGGCGCCAGCCCCATGTCGGCCTGACCAACCACCGCAGCACCACTCTCCCCCAGAGACGACAACGGGCCCCGGACGCATTCGTCCGGGGCCCGTGTTGTCGTTCAGGTTGAGCGCAGATGCGCCCGCCGAGATCAGGCCTCGACGCGGCGACTCACGCTCACCGAGATCGCACCGATCGCCAGCAGCGCAGCACCGAAGATCGCAATCAACAGCGACGTGCTCGGACCGGTCAGCGCGAGCGCCGGAGGCGTTGCCTCAGGGGTCGCAGCCGGCGGCGAAATGGCGACGCTGCCAACCTGCGAGTCGGGGTCACACTTGTCGCTTCCGGCAGCATCCTCGGCTGCATCGGAATCGCCGTCGTTGTCCGAATCGAACGTCGACGCGTTGTAGTTGGCGACGTACTCATCGCACACCTGGGTCGGCGTGTCGTTCGGGTCGCAGTCGTCCGTGCCGGTCTGGTTCTCCACGGCGTCGGAGACGCCATCGCCGTCACCGTCGGTCGCGGTCGCACCGGCGTGGCCGGCACCATCACACGGGCCGGTGACCGGCGGAGGATCGTTCGGGTCGCACTCGTCGGTGCCACCGGTGAGCTCGTCAGCGTCGCTCACGCCATCACCGTCGCTGTCGGTTGCCGTTGCACCCGTGTGCGGGCCGTTCGAGCAGCCCCCACTCTGGGCACCAGCGGTACCGAAGGACAGAAGGCTTGCGAACAGTACGACAAGACCGAACACCAGCGAGGTGTGGCCGATGCGCGTCCGGGTCGAAGTCATGATTGCATCTCCTTGTGGGGACACGGAAAGACGTCCTCCACCCAAACAATCGACGGCATCCAGCGAATCCTGAGCGATTGCAACCAGAGCGAAATCACCCAGAAGGCGGCGTTTCGTCGAACAAACCGAGCGCACGCACCGGCGGCGGATCCGGCAGCGGGGCAAGGTCTGGAACGAGCGTTGCCACCTCGGCGTGGAAACGCCGCGCCATCGACGGGGCCGCTCCATTGTCCGGCGTGTGCAGGAAGATCAACGGCTCGCGCCCATCGTTCACCCACCGGGCCACCGTCGGCACCCACGGCTCCCAGAACTCGGGATTCGCCTCCTCCGCCGTCTGGCCGATGAACCGCACCACCGGATGGTTGCCCGTGGCCACCGCCCGCACCGGAAGCCGAGGCTTGTTCTCGAACGCCTCCAACTCCTCCGGCGTCTTCGCGGGGCCGGCGAACACCGCCCGCGAATCCAGAATGATCCGATCCGCGCCATGCGTCGCCAACAAATCGTTCAGCCGTCGCTCATCGTCCGTCCCGAAGTAGCCCGGATGGCGAACCTCGACCGCCCAGCCGGTCTCCAGCGGATGGTCCTCCAGAAAGCGGGCCAGAACGCCGAGATCCCCCGGCCCGAACGACGCCGGCAACTGAATCGACGTCGGCCGCATCAACTCCCCCATCGGCTCGAACCGCTCCAGGAAATCCCGCAACGGGCCGTCCACACCGCGCAACTTCCTGTCGTGCGTGATCTCCCGAGGCAGCTTGAACATGAACCGGAAGCCCGCGTCCACCGAGCTCCGCCACTTCTCCACCGTCGCCGCATCGGGCGTCGCATAGAAGGTCGTGTTCCCCTCCACCGCGTTCACCACGCGGGCGTACGCCGGAAGCTCACCACCGGTCGGCGTCGACTCCGGGATGTGCACGCCCGGCCACAGGCGATTCGTCCACATCGCACAACCCACACGAAGCACCGGCCCAACCATGTGACAAACGCTATCCCGACCGAAAAATGAGCGGACAGACCGGGCGAGAACCGGTTTCGCTGGCACGCTGTAACCATGCCTTCCACCGCTGTAGACCTCCTCGTGATTGGCGCCGGGCCCGCCGGCGCAGCTGCGGCCACCCAGGCGGCCCGAGGCGGCGCCAACGTCGTCGTCTTCGACAAGGCCCCCTACGGTCGCGACAAGGTCTGCGGCGACGGCCTCACCCCGCGTGCCGTCGGCGCACTCAACGAACTCGGCATCCCCCTCGACGACGCCCACCACATCGACGGCCTCCGCATGATCGCCAACTCGACCGTGCGTGAACTGCCCTGGCCCGACGGCGGGCGCTTCCCCAACCACGGTGCGGTCTGGCCCCGCCGCCGGCTCGACGCTGCTCTCATCGACGCCGCCACCGAGGCCGGCGCCGACGTGCGCTGGGAGACCGAAGCACTCCCGATCCTCGAAGGCGACACCGTCATCGGCGTCGAGGCCAACGGCGAGCGGTACACCGCCCCCATGACCGTCGTCGCCACCGGAGCCCCCGGCGCCGTCGCCAAGATGCTCGGCACCGAACGCGTGGAAGACGAGCCCTTCGGTCTTGCGATTCGTGCATACGCCGAATCGCCTCGCCACGCCGACGCCCACCTCGAAGCCTGCCTCACCCTGAAGGACGAGCACGGCACGCCGGTCCCCGGCTACGGCTGGATGTTCCCCGCCGGCGACGGCACCGTCAACATCGGCGCCGGCGCACTCAGCACCATGAAGGGCTTCAAGAAGCTCAACCTCAACACCCTCCTCGATGACTACCGAGACATGGTGCAGGAAAGCTGGGGCCTCGGCCCCTACCTCGAACGGCCCCGAGCCTGGCGGCTCCCGATGAGCGCCCAGCGACGCCACGGCAAGGGCTGGGTCGCCATCGGCGACGCGGCCGGCCTCATCAACCCGATGAACGGCGAAGGCATCGACTACGGGCTCGAGAGCGGCATGCTCGCCTCCGATCTGTTCCTCGCCGACGCCGCCACCGCACCGGAGCGCTACGACATCGAAGTCGGCGAACGATTCGACGGCTTCCTCTCCACCGGACGCCGCTTCAGCTTCCTCATCGGACATCCGTGGATCCTCAAGAACGGCCTCCGCCTGGCCGTCGGCACCGAGGCCATTGCAAACATCACGCTCCAGGTGATGGGCAACCTCGTGGACTCCAGCACGCCCGGCGCCGCCGGCCGGATCTTCTCCATTACGGACAAGGCGCTCGCCACCGCCGACCCGCTCCTGCGACGCACCCGGGCGGCTGCGTAGCCCTCGTCCGCAAAATCCGGCCCCACAATCTGGCGTTCCTGCGGGAGTGTGCCACTCTGGCGAACGTGGACTCCGTACAGCTCGTCATCTTCGACCTGATGGGCACCCTCGTGCGCAACGTCGACGTCGTCACCAAGGCCTATGACGCCGCACTCACCGAAGCCGGACTCACTGCGGGCAGCCCCGAACACACCGCCGCCACCGCAGAAGTCCAAGCGCTCCTGGGCCGCCCCACCCTCGACGTGCTCACCGCTGTGCTCGGCGACCCGGTCCGCGCCGAGGAAGCCACCTGGGCCTTCGACGACCTCGTCATCGAATCGCTCGCCACCATCGACCCCGTCGAGGGAGCCGAGGCCACACTCGACGACCTCGCCGACCGGGGCATCCACACCGCCGTCACCACCAGCTTCTCCGCGGACGTTCGCAAAGCCGTCCTCGGCCACCTCGGCTGGACCGACCGATTCGCCGCCCAACTCTCCGCCCACGGACAGCACCGCGGCCACCCGGCCCCCGACCTCCTCCTCGAAGCCATCCTCGAACTCCACATCGACTCCGTCGGGCAGGTCGCCGTCGTCGGCGACACCCTCGCCGACCTCGAAGCCGGCAACCGGGCTGGCTCCGGCCTCGTCGTCGGCGTGACCTCCGGCGCACACAGCGCGGAGCAGCTGCAAGACGCTCCTCACACACACCTGATCGATTCCGTCGCCCAGCTCTCCACCGTGCTGGACGCACCCCGCACCGTCGGCCATCGACGCTCCGCCGACCGCTGAGCTAACGTCGTCGCCATGAGCGACGGCAACGGTGGGCCAGGCGACTGGGTTCAAGACGGAGACGACTACATCTATCGGGGCGAGAGCACCCTGGCACCACCTCCGGTGCCAGGCTCGCCCACGCCACCACCGGCGCCCGGGCAGCCGCCGGTACCACCTCCGGCCGGGCCACCACCGGGAGCTCCCTACGTCACCCCACCGCCCTACTCGCCACCGCCGGCGCCCGGAGCCGCCATGCCCGGCGCAGCGGTACCGCCGCCGGCTGCACCCGGCGGACCCAAGAAGAAGCGATGGCCGTGGATCGTCGCCGGCGTGCTCCTCCTTTGCGGCCTCCCGCTCGGAGGCTGCGTCGCCCTCGTCGGTTTCGGCGTGAACGAAATCGGCAACGTGAACGACGAACTCCGCGCCTCAACCGACACGTTCATCGCCGAATGGAACGCCGGCACGCCGGAGAACGCGCTCGAAGCTCGCTGCTTCGAAGGTGGCGGCGACTTCCCGCCCATCGACTGGATCGCCGAAGGCGCAACGGAACTCGAATGGGAGGAAAGCGCCATCGCCTTCGTCAAACGAGACGGCAGCAGCTACTTCTCCAGCAACGCCGACCCCGACACCTCCTTCATCAACGGATTCGAGGACGAAAGCAACGCCTTCGTCGAAGCCACCATCCGCGATGTGAACGGTGCTGGCAGCGCCGAGGTCGAGCTGCTCTTCCTCGACCTGGACGGCAACGACGAGTGGGAGCTCTGCGGCATCAACCAGAACTGACCCGTCCACGCAAGCCGACCGGCTAGCGTGGATCCATGCAGGCCTCCCTCCCCACCCCAGACCAGATCGCCGCCGCACCCAAGGTGCTCCTGCACGATCACCTCGACGGCGGCCTCCGGCCCGAAACCGTCATCGAGCTGGCGGACGAGACCGGCTACGCCGACCTGCCAACCACCGACCCGGTCGAGCTGGCCGCCTGGATGCGCCGCGGCGCCGACCGCAAAGACCTCGTCCTGTACCTCGAAACCTTCGCCCACACCGTCGGTGTGATGCAGACACCCGACGCCCTCCACCGGGTGGCACGCGAATGCGCAGAAGACCTCGCCGCCGACGGCGTCGTCTACGCCGAGATTCGCTTCGCCCCCGAACTTCACACCGAGCAGGGCCTCTCCATGGACGACGTGCTCGAAGCCGTCACCGGCGGATTCGCCGATGGCTCCGCCGGAACACCGCTCACCATCCGCACCCTCTGCTCCGCCATGCGGCACCTCAACAAAAGCCTGGAAGTCTCCCAACTCGCCGTCCGCTGGCGGGACCGAGGCGTCGTCGGCTTCGACATCGCCGGCCCCGAGAAGGGCTTCCCACCAGACGACCACATGCTCGCCTTCCAAAACACCCAGCGGGAGAACTTCCACTTCACCATCCATGCGGGCGAGGCATACGGCCCGCCGTCGATCTGGAAGGCCCTGCAGTGGTGCTCGGCCGAACGGCTCGGACATGGCGTTCGCATCGTCGACGACATCACGATCGACGAGGACGGCACGGCCACGATGGGGCTGCTCGCCCACTACATCCGAGACCGCCGCATCCCGCTCGAGGTGTGCCCGTCATCCAACCTGCACACCGGCGTTGTCGACACACTCGCCGATCATCCCATCAAGCTCTTCAAGGACCTCCAGTTCCGGGTCACGCTCAACACCGACAACCGCCTCATGAGCGACGTGTCCATGACCAGCGAAATGCAGAACATGGTCGACACCTTCGGCTGGGACCTGCTCGACCTTCGTTGGCTCACCGTGAACGCCATGAAGAGCGCGTTCCTGCCGTTCGACGAGCGGCTCGCCCTCATCAACGAGGTCATCAAGCCCCGCTACGCCGAACTCGCTGCCGCCACCTGATTCAGGTCAACCGGCGTTCGGCGCTCCAGCTAGCTGAACAGATCGGAGATCAGGTCGGAGCGATCGAAGTTGCCGATGTGCGTGATGTACTCATCCTGCATCTTGTAGATGAAGATGAAGATCGCAATCGGGATCTTCCGCCGCTCGAAGACTTCAGGCGCCTCGTCCTTCTTGAAGAACAGGATCGTGGCGTAGATCAGGAACAGTGGTTCCAGGAAGTTCGGGAAGAAGAAGAACACCGCTTCGTTGTTCGTGATGAAGAAGAGCAGCTGCCCGGCGGTGCGAAGGATGAAGAAGGCGACGATCCACCGGAGCATCGGCCACCTCCCGCGCCATGCGGCAACGACCATGAAGATGTAGGTCAGGTAGTCGGCGCCCTTGTCGATCGGCTGGTAGGTCGAGTCTTCGAGGCCCAGCGGGATGAGGAGATCGCCGTCGACCGTGTCGAGCACGAAGTTGGCCCATCCAGCGGCAAAGGGAAACGGAACGATCAGCACCGGAACAATGACCTTGGCGGCGATGATCACCACGATGCCGACCCACGCCGCGAACCCAATCTGCAAGAGCGTCGGCTTGAGCATGGATGCAGCCTAGTTACTGGCCCGACCCCGATCTGTGGACCCAGCTCATGGACCGCCGGATCAGACCAGCAGTGCTGTTCCCACAACAGCCAGCGCGGCACCCGCCCACGCCCCCGGTGCTGGCGCCTCCCTCGTGGCAATCCACAGCAACGGCAGCATCATGATTGGCGTCGTCGACGACAGAATCGTCGCCACACCGACGTCGCCAGTGTTGATCGCCTGCAGCAAAAGGGTCATGCCGATGACCATGCCGAACATGGACGACACGAGCAACTGCCCCCAGAGCCGGGGCGTCATCGGGGCGGGGCTGGTTCCACCGGTGACCCGGTCGAGCGGGCGGGCCAGCAACCACAGCAGCGGCGTCGCAATGAGCACCCGACTGGCCGACACCGCCCATGTGCCCGCGCCGGCCTCGAAGACGGGCTTGACCATGATCGCCCCGATGGCCTGACCAAGCGCACCGA
>CALBVR010000002.1 GCA_937969565.1 uncultured Acidimicrobiales bacterium
CTACCGGCGCCGCGAAGAAGCCGACGTCAGCGACGACACGTGTGTGGACCTCATCCTCAACGTGTGCGACGAACACCAGACCATCTCATTCGATCTGTACCCCTACGACCTCGTCCCCGAACACGGCGGGAGTGGTCCGACGGACCCTCGCCAAAGCGGCACCATCGGCCTCCCCGCTCACGACCCCGTCGACAAGGTGCTCGAACTCGTCGAAGAGTGGCTCGACGAGATCTTGCTGCTGCCTCGTTGACGGCACCGCCTGTTTGCTCGATAGCTCGAACCCATCGCCTGCCTCGGGCCACTGATCAGCCGTAGATCGCCTCCGACCGAGATCTCACGCCATCCCAGGACTTCATCGCGTGTCACAACGGCTCGCTAGGTTCGGCTTCGCCGCTCGACGGCATCTCGAGGATCTCCTCCGCCAACCGAACCCGAACGGACATGGCCCATGGCCATCACCAACGACGACTTCGACCGGCTCCGCCACGAGCTCGACGTGAAGATCGCAACTGTTACTGTCGAACAGGTGAACGCAGCAACGGCAATCGCCGCCTACGCCGAACGAATCAACGGCATCGAACTCCGCGTCGACAGCCTCGCCAACGAAATGGACCGCCGCTTCGACCGCGTCGCCAACGACACCGAACGCCTTCACGCCGAAATGAGCCGCCGCTTCGACAGCGTCGCCAACGAAATGAATCGTCGCTTCGACGCCCAGACCGCAGAGACGAATCGTCGCTTCGATGAAGCAACTGCGCGTATCGATCGCCTCGACAAGAAACTCGACGTTCGATTCGGTTGGCAGACCGTGATCATGGTCGCCCTCGGGCTCATCGCCATCTTCAACGACGTCATCCAAGGAGCGCTTGGGCTCTAAGAAGCAGCCGTCTTCGAACGGGTCTGCGCACGGCTCCTATCGGCCCAAGCGTGGCCGAGCACTGCGATCAGCACGATTGCCGAGCCGGCGATGCTGGCAATCGGCGGCACCTCCTGCAGGAGCAGGGCAGCGAGGGCGATGGCGATTGGGGTTTCGGCGGAACCGAGCAGGCCGACTTCCGCGGCCGGGAGCCGGCGGGTGCCCTCGATCAGCAGGACCGTCGCCGCAGCGAAGACCAGGCCGAAGGCGGCGAGGAGCAGTGCGTCGCGTTGCGTGACGTCGAGCGGGTCGGCAATCGGCCAGCCGACGACGAACAGCAGCAGCCCGCCGGCGGCGCCGCTGAGGACGGCGTCGACATCGGGGAAGGTGCGGATGAGGACCATGTAGATGGCCATCATCGTGACCATCACCAGCGCAGCAGAGTCGCCCAACAGGTTCGGTGAACCGAGGCTGCCGAGCACGATCACGATGACCCCGGCGAACGAGACGGCCGCCGTCTTCATCGTGCGGGCTCGCATCGGCTCACCGCGGATGATGCGCTCGAGCACTGCGGCGATGAATGGCGCCGTCGCATAGATGACCGACACGTTGGCCACCCACGTGTTCTTGAACGACACGATGAAGGCCACCGACCCCGTCGCACCGATGGCGGCGATGAACCAACCTCGCAGACCCAGGCGGAACACCTGCCGGGCCGGACGCGTTCGGTTCACGAACCACACGTAGGCCCCGATGCCGGTTGCGCCGACGATCCCCCGCCACACGAGGATCGTCCAACTCCCCGCACTGATGGCCTTGGTCAGCACACCCGAAAAGCTGAACAGCACCGCAGAACCCAGCACGAGAAGCACGCCGGCGCTTCGCTGCAACTGCCGAGGTGCGGGCATGTCGGGCGTGGGGTCACACGTGGAGATCGAATCAGTCATACGTGGATCGACCATACGGATCGAGCCTGTATCGCAGAAGCAATGATTCTGCAGGCCTGCCATACTCAAAACGCATGTCTCGTTGGGAACGCTCCGTACCGTCGCTCGCCAACCTCATCGCGTTCGAAGCCGCCCACCGGCACGGCAACTTCACCCGAGCCGCCGAGGAGCTCCACTACTCGCAGGCAACCGTCAGCCGGCGAATCGCCGCACTCGAAACCGACCTCGGTGTCGAGCTCTTCGAACGAGGCCGCCACGACGTCACGCCCACCGCCGAGGCCGACACGCTCGCCGCCGCCACCCGAGGTGCCCTGAGCGACCTCGCCACCACAGCCGACGGCATCCGGCGCCGCGCAACGAAACGGACCCGCCTCACCATCCGCTCCGACGTGTCGCTCACCGCCGCCGTCATCAACCCCGCCATCGGCGAGCTACGCGAACGCCACCCCGAACTCGACATCCGCATCCTCACCTCGTTCGAACCCATCGAATCCGACAGCGAACCGTTCGACATCGGCATCCAGTACGGCCGCAACCGAACCAGCGACCTCGTCGAAGAAGCCGTCGCCGACGACGAGGTCTTCCCCGTCTGCTCCCCCGACGTCGCCGCCACACTCCCCCAACCCCTCACCCTCGACCACCTCGCCAACCAACGCCTCCTCCACGTGGACTACGGCGAACCGGCATGGACCGACTGGGCCCAGTTCCTCCGACACCTCGGGCTCGGCGACGTCGGCAACCTCGGCGGCGTGTTCCTCTCCACCTACCTCGTCTGCCTCGACCTCGCCGAACGGGGCCAGGGCATCGCCCTCGGCTGGGGCCAAACGGCCGCGCCCCGCATCCAGGCCGGCCAGCTCGTGCGCATCCCGGGCTTCACCCAGACCATCCCCGACGCCATCCGCGCCTACCGGCCGCCGCCAGCAGAGCCGTGGGAACCGATCGACGACCTGCTCACCATGCTGCGAGAGCGACTCGCATAGACGACCCATCGATCGTCTCGACCGGAAGCTCAACACCCGATTCAACTGGCAGACGGTGATCATGGTGGCACTCGACCTCATCGCCATCTTCAACGACGCCATCCAAAGCGGGCTTGGCCTGAACTGACCGTTCGAGCCCGACGATTGCCGGCGAGCACCAGGCCAGCGTCTTTGCATACGACACGCATCCCGTCCGCGAAGAACACGGTGACAAATACCAGCAGCTCGCCGCCGACAACGACTGACCGAGTCCCTGGCCGCGTGGTCGGTCGCTGTCACAGGCCCCGACTACCTTCGGCACCATCTCGAGGGACAACCTCCGCCAACCCAACCGAAACGGAGATGGCCAATGGCCGTCACCAATGACGACTTCGACCGTCTGCGCCACGAGCTCGACGTGAAGATCGCAACTGTTACTGTCGAGCAGGTGAACGCAGCAACGGCGATCAACGCATACGGCGAGCGCATCAACGGAATCGAACTGCGGATCGACGCGCTTGCGAACGAAATGGACCGCCGGTTCGACGGCACGGCGACCGACGTCGAACGCCTCCATGCAGAGATGGATCGCCGGTTCGAATCCCAGACCGCAGAGATGAACCGCAGATTCGACGCCGTCAACGACCGCTTCAAAGCGGTCGATGCGCGATTCGACCAGATCAACGGACAATTCGATCGGATCGACGGACGATTCGATCAGATCAATGGGCAATTCGATCGGATCGACGGACGGTTCGATCAGATCAATGGACAATTCGATCAGGCTGGTTCACGGTTCGACCGACTCGACGCACGGATGGACCAGTTCGACCGGCTCGACGCACGGATGGACCAGCTCGACCCGCGATTCGACCGACTCGACGCACGGATGGATCGGCTTGAGGCACGGATGGACGGGTTCGACAGGAAGCTCGACGTCCGCTTCGGCTGGCAAACCGTGATCATGGTCGCGCTCGGCCTCATTGCCATCTTCAACAACGTGATCCAGGGCGCACTTGGCTTGTAGGTCTCCTGTGCGGCCACAGCTAGGTCGATCGACTCCTCCTCCTACGATCGAGATATGACCATCCCGTCCATCCGTCGCCACGCGGGCACAGTGCCGCCGCCGATCGATGCGCTTGCTGCCGCGGCCGACGATGAGGGCCACGGCTTTGTTCGTCGGACGATCGAAGAATGGGCCTCGGGCGACAACCGGTTCGACAAGACCGGCGAGGTCTTCTTCATCGCCGAGCTCGACGGCGACATCGTCGGCATGTGCGGGGTCAACGTCGACGGATACGTCGACGACCCGACAGTCGGCCGTCTGCGCCACCTGTATGTCAGTCCGACGCTGAGAGGATCGGGCCTGGGCGAGCGACTGGTGATGCGATGCCTCGACCATGCGGCGAATCACTTCGGGCTCGTCCGCCTCCGAACCCCCGGGCCCGCAGCGGACCACTTCTACGACAACCTTGGCTTCGAACGCGCCGACTCGAACAACGCCACCCACGTCTGGCGATTTGGCACGGACTGACCGACTCTTGCTGCATCAACCTCTCCGGTACGGATCAGGTTCCAGCGGCCGATTCGCCAAGCATGTCCTCGAGGAGCCCGTCGAGGAGCCAGCCGAGTGATCGACGGAAGCGCTGGTCGCCGTCGCGTTCGCTGTACACATCGATCGATGCGCTGAGGCGGGTGGCGTCGGCGTCGAGGTGTTCGAGAAGTTCGCGCCGGATCTCATTCGGGCGGGTGAGGTCGTTGGCCACCGAGCCAATCGCCAGCAGCACGGTTGCATCGGTCGCTTCGGCCAGCTGGTCCCCGGCGAGGCCGGCCCGCTCGAACGCGGCGAAGAGAAGTTCGGTGCACCTCGCCATGGCCGGGCTGAGCACCGGCCGACGCAGATACACCTGCGCCGCCGTCGGGTGGTCCAGGAACCCCTGACGGAACCGAGAGAAGAACTCGGTGAGGTCGACACGCCAGTCGGCGTCCGTCGCCCCGAAGTCGCCGATTGCATCGGACACGACCCGATCGACGATCGCGGTGAGCAACGCCTCCTTGTTCTCCACGTGATGGTAGAGAGCCATCGGTGTCACCTGACAGGCGTCAGCCAGGCCGCGCATGGTGAGCCCGCGCTCCCCTTCCGCCTGGGCGATCTCGATGGCACGGTCGACGACTTCGTCGTAGGTCAGGTCTCTGCGTTGGCGGCGTTCGGCCACAGGGGCACTCCGGATGGTCGGTGAGAAGTTCTCGCTTGACACTCCAAATATACACGGTATAGATATCTGTACAACGTACAAATCGAGAGGGATGCAAAGATGACAACGATGAGCGGGGCAACGACGGTGCACGGCAGCCGAGTCGGCGTGGTGGGCGGAAGCATCGCCGGCTGCGCACTCGCCATCGCGCTGGATCGACTCGGCTGCGAGGTCACGATCCTCGAACGGTCGAGCACCGGCCTCCAGGACCGGGGTTCCGGCATCGGCATCCCCCAATCACTCCGAGACGGGCTCATCGAGGCCGGATACCTCCCGGCCGACTACGTCACGTGGGTCGGCAGTGGTCGTCGCTGGTACACGGCGGACGGCTCCGCCGACGGCCAGCTCGTCTGGGCCCAACCCGGCCTTGTCACCACCAACAACTGGGGATCGCTCTGGCGAGGCCTGCGTAGCAACCTCCCCACGACCGTCGACTACCGAGACGGCTGCCGAGTCACCGCAATCGAGACCGGCGAAGACTCGGTCACGCTCACGGTCGACGACG
>CALBVR010000003.1 GCA_937969565.1 uncultured Acidimicrobiales bacterium
CTCTTCGCCCTCGTGATCGTCATGATCATCGTGGCCGCCGGCGCCGAACTCGACGGTGCTGACTCCGGCCGTTGCCTCGTAGACCGGGATGCCATCGGTCTCCGCCTGCTCGATCACATCGAGCAGTCCTTCTTCGAACGCTTCGCCGTTGACGATCATTGCCTGCGACTCACCGATCGCTGCCACCTGCTGGGCGGAGGCTTGGAAGTCGTGCGGGTCGGCGCCGACCGGCATGATCGTGACCACGTTCATCTCACTGCCCACGAGGTTCTGCACCACATCGCCGAGAATGTTCGTGGTGACGACCACGGTTGGGGCGTCTGCGGGAGCGTCGCTCGCCACCTCGGCGTCACTTCCGCACGCGGCGGCAATGAGCGCCATGACGGCAAAGAGAACAAGAAGAGGACGGAAGGAACGACGCATGAAAGAGACTCCGAAAGTGAGAACCAGTATCAGAACAACCTAGAGCATCGCGAAACACACCACAACGCGGAACGAGAATCGTTTTCATTCCCGGATCCATCGCTATCCTGACCCGGTGCCACCGTCGATCTCCACCGTGAACCTGCGCATTGCGTATGGCGAGTCGGTCGCGCTCGACAACGTCACCATCGAGATCCCCGCAGGGTCCTCGCTCGCCGTCATCGGCCCGAACGGCAGCGGCAAGTCCACGCTCCTGGGCGCTTTGGCCGGCACCCTCGCACCAACTGCCGGCTCGGCAACGGTCTCGGGACCAACGCCAGCATTCGTCCTCCAGGCGACCGATGTCGACCGCAGCCTGCCCATCACCGTGCGAGACACCGTTTCACTCGCCCGCTACCCGACGCTCGGTCTCTTTCGGCGATTCGGACAGAAGGACAAGGACGCCGTCGACACGGCACTGCGTCGCCTCGACATCGAAGACCTCATGGGCAGCCAGTTGCACGGCCTTTCCGGCGGCCAGCGCCAGCGTGTCCTCGTTGCCCAGGGACTGGCGCAGGAAAGTGACGTCCTACTTCTCGATGAGCCGGTGACCGGCCTCGACGTCACCTCCCGACAGCTCATTCTCAATCTCATCGACGAAGAGGTGGAAGCGGGACGCACCGTCGTCGTCACCACCCACAGCCTCGACGAAGCCCGTCAATGCGACCGGGTCCTCCTGCTCGACACCACGCCGGTGGCCTTCGGCACCCCCGACGAGGTCCTCGTCGAAGAACACCTCCGCACGGCATTCGGTGGCGGGTTCATCAAAGTCGGCGACGAGTTCATCCTCGACGACCCGCACCATCACCATCACTAGCAAGCATCACATTCTCAGACGTTCTCATTCCCGGTAGCATCGCCGGATGGCCGAAGCCGATGTGAACGAAGAGGTGGCAGCACTGCTGCGCCGCGCCGACCAGCGGTACACCACGGGCCGGCGCCGCGTGGTCGACGTGCTGGAGAACAGCGGCGGCCCCATCACGATCACGCAGATCCTGGCTGCCGACGGGTCCCTGTCGCAGTCCAGCGTGTATCGCAACCTCACGATCCTCGAAGAGGTCGGGGCGGTCACTCGCATCGTCACCGGCGACGACTTCACGCGCTACGAACTCGCCGAACACCTCACGGAGCACCACCACCACCTGATCTGCTCCGACTGCGGAGAGGTCACCGATTTCTCGCTCGACGACTCGACCGAATCGATGCTCGACTCTGCGTTTCACCAAGCCGCCCAAGCAAACGGCTTCACGGCGACAGCCCATCGCCTCGACCTGTTCGGAACCTGCGGCAACTGCGCCTGAGCGAGGCAAGCCACTACCTGCTCGGGTAGGTGCGCCGACGCGTCATTCGGCGCAGAATGCCGAGATGGATGCAACGGACACGAGCACGGCATTCGATCGCCACATGTGGCTCTTCGCCGTTTCCCTTTCACTCCTGATCAGCCACGAACTCGATGCGATGATCCGCAAGGAGTGGGAGCTGCTGCCCGGCTTCGGAGGATTGGCTGACTCCACCGCTGCAGACATCTTCAATCTCCTCCATGTGCCGCTCTTCGCTCTCATTCTCGTCGGCATCATGTCTGGGTCGACCCGAACGCGTCGGCGGACGGCGACGGGCGTCGAACTGTTCCTCATCGGACACGCAATCGCACACACCGCACTGCGTGGCGCCGACGAGTATCTCTTCGAGGCACCGGTGGAGACCATCACGGTCTACGGAGCCGCAGCCGTCGGCCTCGGCCACCTTGCGATCCGATTGTTCGGCGCGACGATGGCAGGAAGAAGTGGGCGTGATTAGCCTCTCGTGATGGTCCAACACATGCGGGAAGTCGTCATCAGCGGATCCGGAGTGTTCACGCCTCCGGACGTCGTCACGAACGAAGAGCTCGTCGAGGTCTTCAACGCCTACGCCGACAAGCAGAACGCCCTGAACGCCGAGGCCATCGATGCCGGCGAGATGGAACCGATCCCCCACTCCAATGTCGAGTTCATCTTCAAGGCGTCCGGCATCGAGCGCCGCCACGTGATGGACAAGTCCGGCGTGTTGGATCCCGACGTGATGCACCCGCTCCTGCGCGAACGTGAGGACGACGAGCCCGGAATCATGACCGAGATGGCCGTCGATGCCGCCCGGCAGGCGATGACCCAGGCGGGAGTCGAACCCAGCCAGGTCGACGCCGTCATCTGCGCCGCATCCAACCACGAGCGCGCCTACCCGGCCATCGCCATCGAGGTGCAGGAAGCGCTCGGCATCAGCGGGTTCGGTTTCGACATGAACGTCGCCTGCTCGTCCGCCACGTTCGCGATGCAGAACGCAACGGACATGATTCGATCCGGTTCCGTCGACTGCGTCCTCATGGTCAACCCCGAAATCTGCTCCGGGCACCTCGAATGGCGGGATCGGGACTGCCACTTCATCTTCGGCGACGTCTGCACGGCGGTCGTCCTGCAAGCCAAAGAGCTAGCCACCTCAGACGATCAGTTCGAGATCCTCTCCACCAAGCTGCTGACCCAGTTCTCGAACAACATCCGCAACAACAACGGTTTTCTCCGCCGTTCTCGCCCGGACGGGCTCGACGACCGACGCGACATGCAGTTCATGCAGAACGGCCGGCAGGTCTTCAAGCAGGTCGTGCCGATGGTGTCGGACATGGTGGTCGAGCACTGCCAGGACGAGGGCGTCGACCCCACGACGCTGAAGCGCATGTGGCTCCACCAGGCGAACAAGTCCATGAACGACTTCATCGGCAAGCGCGTGCTGGGCCGCGTTCCCGAACCGGTCGAGCAGCCGAACATCCTCCAGGAGTATGCGAACACGTCCTCGGCCGGGTCGATCATCGCCTTCTCCCAGCATCACGGCGACATGGAGCCGGGCGACCTCGGCATCATCTGCTCATTCGGCGCCGGCTACTCCGTCGGCAACGTCATCGTGAAGCGCCTCTGACCCGGTGGTCAACGCCGTCGACGCACACGCATCCGCCTGAACCCACCGCCGACTGAAGATCACCGCAGGTCTCAGCGAAGCAACGGCGATCGAGGCTCACTCCCCGCCAAACAACCCGGCGACTGAGACTCGAACGGGAGCTCCGGGTTGACCTGCTGCTGATGCCACGCCGCAGCGGCCAAGCCGTCCTCACGGCTCCCGCCGAGCGCAACCGCCAGGTCGGGCGCCACCCACATGGCCACACACTCGGTTTCCGATTCATCGAAGTGCCCAACCAGGTGCGCGAGCTCGTGGGCCACGATCAGCAACCCCTCCTGGTGGTTCACATTCGTCGGATCGCTCTGCCAGCGCCAGGCGTTGTGGCAAACGTCGATCTGCACCTGGGCTTCCGTCGCACCCCAGTAGACGAATCCGGGCTTGCCCCGAAAGTCGAGCGCTTCGGTCCAGACTCGGCGACAGTTCACCGTCAGTTCCGAACGCCAGGACACGTCTTGAATCGCCTCGTTCAGCCGGCGCTCGTAGATCCGTGCCTGGAACTCGTGGGCAACAGCGGCGACAACGATCGCCCCGACGATGAACTTCAGCGCCATGCTCCACGGCGAGCCTCGGTGACGCTTCCGCGCCAGTCGCTGCATCGCCCGCGACGGTCCTTCCCACTCGGGAACGACCTCCTCTTCCAACACGTTCGTTGTCCCGCTCACCCTCGAAGATTCGGCACGTCCCCGAGGTGGGTTGAGCGGCGACCCGGTCAATGGCCAGACGATGACGGTTCGAAAGGTCGCGTCTAGTGTTGTCGGCGAACGCGAGCACACGTGGCGAGGAACCGATGAGCACCCAAGAAACGACCGAAGGCGCCGAACTGAAGGCGAGTCTCAACCTGCAGCGCAAAGCAGCAATCACGGCTGGTGGGGCCATCGATCATGCCGGTCGGGTGCAGGTGGAGCGCATGGTGAACTTCGACATGAAGCGCACGATCTTCGGTGCGCTGAGTGGCCTCCCGGCCAAGTTCATGGAGGAGAAACTCGCCAAGGAGCCGGTGTGGTCCTCTGCGGAAGCCGCTGCGGTCGAGGCCGCATACGCCGAAGCCGAAGCCGCCAACCCGGCCCCGAAGATCGATCAACGGCTCATCAACTTCATGGTCGAAGAGTGCGACTTCAGCATGGAACATGCCGACGGCACGTTCCTCGAACACCTGGTGTTCTGCCACGACTACGCCGCCCGCCACTACCCAGCGCACTCCCCCAACGTTGCCCTCCTGCATTCGATTCTCGGCACCGCCACCAACACGTTCGCGATGGACGCGTCGAAGATTCCGGCGCTGAAGGAGCACCTCACCGACTTCGAAGCGCTCCACGTCGAGGTCTTCCCGTCCACGCTTCGCCTCTTCTACATGGGTGAGTTCCTGGACGAGCTCGAAGCGAACATGCATCGGATCGACAAGCTCGAAGCGTTGCATCTCAACCGCGTGTTGGACAACGAGCCACTGACGATCGACGGCGACAACCTGTGGATCAACCTGAACTACCACCTGATGCATTTCGTCGACTTCATGCCGCCGGCCAACTGGAGCACCCACAACGCCGACCCGCTCCTGCAGATGTTCGAACGACTGTCGAACCTGCTCGACCGCGCTGGCAAGCGTGAGGCACAGGTGGACGTGACCTTCCCCACCGACAAGGGCGCCCCCGTGAACGAGGAGCGCACGCTCTTCGGCCGCATCACCGGCCTGCTGCCCGCGTCCGTCACGCTGAAGCTGGCGAAGAAGTCCATCCAGGAATACTCCGACAAGGCCGGCCACGACCTGTCCTACCGGATCGACTGGGCCAGCTGAACGAGGTGGGCCGGCCGGAACGACCGGCCCATCGTCTCGTTCCACCGCGCCAGTCAGCGCTCGCTGCGCTCGAAAGCCCGTTGACGACGGCGAAGTGCAGCGAACACGGCAACGCTCGCAGCGAGCGGCGCGAGCGTGAGGAGAACCTCGTCCCAACCCGTGCCACCGGCGTGAGCGACGACGAGGCTCATGCTGCCCCCATGGCCGGGGCCGGGGCCACGTCGTCGGCAATCCTCGCTCCGACGAACACGCTGAGCAAGCCGTAGACGAGGTGCAGGTAGTTGTCCGGTTCGGCCGCATTGTCGATGTTGAGGAACGTGGCTCCGCCTGCGACACCGAGCACGAACGCAACAAGCAGGCCGACACCGAGCGCAACGTTGACAAGCCTGGCGCTCGCTGCGCTCCGGGCACCCACCAGCCATGCGGCACCGAGCACGAAGTGCACCACGTTGTGGAGCGGATTGAGACCGAGAATGAGGAGCTTCTCGTCGGTGTCCGATGCAAAGTCGTCGAAGCCGGTGACAACGAATCCGGCGGCACCGGCGACGAAGTAGACGACAGCGGACGCGAGTGCGAACTGCTGATTGCGGGTGAGAGATTCCATAGTTGATTCCTTGGTGTGCGCTCCCGAGCCGGATGCTCCACGAAGCCTTGGAATCACTCAGACCGACGAGCCGGCCGATCGTTACATCAGATCTCAGATTTCTTCCGCTGCGCCCTTTTCTTGCAGCGCCGACAGCAACTCGTCGAAGTTCGCCGGCATCACATCGACGGTCGTGTCTGCGGTGTCCGAGACGAGCCGCACCGTCTTGCGAACCTGGTCGAGGAAGACCTGGCAGCCTTCGCAGAGCCCGAGGTGGGTTCGGAAGTCGTCGAGATCTGCGTCGTTGAGCGCGTCATCGAGATAGTCGGTGACGAGCTCGATGGCATCCGAACAGCGGATGCGCAGGTCGTTCTGGATGAAGCCGTCGTCAGTCATGAAGGTACTCCTCGAGCATGCCACGCAGTGCGGCCCGACCGCGGTGCAGCAGGACCCGCTGGTTGACCGACGAGATGCCGAGCGCCTCGCAGACCTCTTCGGAGGACCAACCCTCCACGTCGCGTAGCGACACCACTTCTCGTTGCGAGTCCGGTAGTGCTTGCAGCCCGGCGTCGATCCGCAACCGGACTTCCGTTCCCTCGAGCTGATTTGCGGGGAGCTCATCCCATCGGAACGGCGCCTCCGGCCAGTAGCCGCGCCCCAGGTCGACGTGGTTGAGGCGGTCCGGGTCCACGGACGGCGTGTCGTCCCCGGTGGCCCGACCGACCGAACTGAACGGGACGATGCGCTGCTCTCGGGCCGCCAGCGTGCGGACCTTGTTGAGCATGATTCGGAAGATCCACGTCTTCAGCCGCGCCCGGCCCTCGAATCCATCGATCGAGCGGACCACCGCCAGCCACGTCTCCTGCACGACCTCTTCGGCCTGGGCGTTCGGCACGTAGAGCCGAGCCATACGAACGAGACTCGGATTGAGCTCCGCGACCAACGCACGGAACACGTCGGCGTCGCCGCGACGGAGACCGGCGACAACGGCAGCATCGCCATCGTCGGTGTGCGCTCGCTCCTCCGTCATCGCCGACCACTGTAGAGGTGAGCGGCGTCCTCGAAACGTGTAACGAATCGGCATCGAGATGGTCTAAACCTTCATGACCACCTCGCTCACCCGTCCCGACCCGCACAACGCCGAGCACGAACCCGGAGGTTCCGGCCCCATCACTCGAGTGTTCGAGCTCTACCGAAGCAGCGTCGGCCGCAAGTTCGTGATGGCGCTCTCAGGCCTCGCCATCGTCGGCTTTGTGATCGCCCACCTGATCGGCACGCTCAAGATCTTCCTCGGGCCGGAAGAGACCGACAAGTACGGCATCGCGCTTCGCCAGCTCGGTGGCGACATCATTCCGCCCGGGCACCTGCTCTGGATTCTGAGAGTTGGGCTTGCGGGAGCCTTCGCCGTGCACATCCACGCGGCATTCAGTTTGGAACGCCGAAACCGGGCTGCACGCGGCGCCGTCCGGATGTCCCACTCCGACCACGTCGCCGCCAACTTCGCGAGCCGCACGATGCTCTGGTCCGGCGTGATCGTCGCCCTGTTCATTGCCTTCCACGTGGCCGATCTCACCTGGGGCGCCACTACGCCGGAATTCGCCCACGGCGAGGTCTACGACAACCAGATTCGAAGCTTTTCGAACCCGCTGATCAGCAGCGTCTACCTCGCGGGCGTGTCGGCGCTCTCCGTCCACCTCTATCACGGCTTGTGGTCGGCTTCGCAAACGATGGGCGTGACCAGCCCATGGTTCTCCCAACGGATTCGACGACGTATCGCCGCGGCAACCGCCATCACCATCGGCCTTGGCTACGCCAGCATTCCGATTGCAGTACTTGCCGGGCTGCTGCCTCCCACCTAGTTCGCCTCGGCCTCCGGGGGCTCCACCGGTCGGCCGTGCACGGCGGTGACGGCCGCCTCGATTGCGCTGGTGCGGTCCACGAACGAGAAATGCTCCGGAACGTCGACGCGGGTCAGTGCCTCCTGCACCTCGTCGTTCATGCGACAGACGAAGACGGACGTTCGCGACTTCGAGGCCTCGGACAGGATGGTCTCGATTGCCAGAATCGCGGACATGTCGACAAAGGCAAGGCGGCCGAAGTCCAACACCATGGCGCCGGTGTCTCCCTGCATCCGTTCCCGCGCTTCGTGGCTGAGGTCGGCGGCTGCACCGAAGCTCAGCGGACCGTCGAATCGGAAGACGGCGATCCGGCCATCGGCCTCTTGGAGCATGCGGCGCTCCGCATCGCTGAAGATCCCCTCATCGGGGTCGAAGCTCTCGAGCTGCTGGTCCGCCAGTCGCTTGACGAACCCCAACGCCGCCAGCACCACGCCGACTGCCACCGCGGTGATGAGGTCCACCAAGACGGTCATGGCCAGAACGACGACCATGAGAATGAGGTCCAGGCGCGGCCCCCGATGGGCCCGACGGAGGTAGGCCACATCCAGGATGTCGACCCCCACTTTGATGAGAATCCCGGCGAGCACCGAATGCGGAATGGACTCGGCCAGCGGCCCGGCGATGAGCACGATGGCGGCCAGCACGATCGCATGCGTGGCCCCGGCCAGCCGGCCTCGACCACCAGATCGCATGCTCACCACCGTGGTCGACGTGGCCCCGGCGCCAGGCATCGCACCGAACAGCCCGGCGAACGTGTTGCCGATTCCCTGACCGACGAGTTCCCGATCCGATGCGTGGCGGGTCTGGGTCAGGTTGTCGGCGATCAACGACGTCAGCAGCGTGTCGATCGAGCCGAGGATCGCAAGGATGACCGCACCTTCCAGAACCACGGTGATCGTGTCCGAACTGAAGCCGGGAAGGGTGAAGTCGGGGAAGCCCAGCGGAATGTCGCCGATCACGGGCACCGTGGCGAACGAACCGATGACTGTTCCCACGACCAGGGCGATGAGTGCGCCGGGCAGGTACTGCGCCCACCGACTCGGCCACAGGAAGACGATCAGAAGTGTGAGAACGCCGAGCGCCGTGGCCGCCGCGTCTGGGGAACGCACGGCGTCGGGGATCGATTCGATCGCGGCGATCGTCCCGCTTCCCGAAGGTGAGCTTCCGACCAGCCGCGAGATCTGCAGCACGATGATGATCACGCCGATACCGCTCATGAAGCCGGAGATCACCGGGTACGGCACGAGCTTGATGTACTTGCCGATGCCGAGAAAGCCGAACACGATCTGCATCAGACCGGCGAGGACCACGGCGGGAAACACCAGTGACACGTCGCCATCGACCGACGTGAACACGCCGGCGAACACCACGATCATCGGGCCGGTCGGCCCAGAGACCATCGACGGGGTGCCGCCGAGCACCGCCGCGAAGAAGCCGACAATGATGGCGCCCCAAACACCGGCGATCGGACCCGCACCCGAAGCTTCGCCAAACGCCAGCATCAGCGGCAGGGCAACGATGCCCGCAACCGTCCCGCCGAGAATGTCGCCTCGCACCGTCCGGTCGGCCGGCGCCTCGGGTCCGGTCTTCATGACGTCAGCAAGACCCATCCATCGTGTCTAGGCGAGTCACCGCGTGAGCGGCAAGCACAACGGGGAGAATCCTGTCGGACGGCACGTAGAGTCGCGGTGGTGACCACTCGACCCGCCTCGCCCACTGCCGGTTGGACCGGCGTGGGGGCGCTCGGCGTGTTGACCATCACGTCCTACGGCGCCTGGTTCTACGCCTTCGGCGTGCTCATCGATCCCATCACACACGACATGGGTTGGAGCACGTCGGCCCTCGGCATCACCTATGGGATCGCGCAGGTTCTCGCCGGCTTCGGCGCCTTCGTCGGTGGCCGACTTCTCGACCGCTTCGACGCTCCCGGCCCGTTTCTTCTCAACGCGATCATCGGTGGTGGTCTGCTGCTCATCGCTTCGTCGATGACGAACGTGTGGCTCTTCGCCCTCTCCTACGCCGTCGGTTCAGGCGTGATCGGCGGTACCGGCTTCTACAACGTGACCACCGCGGCCGCGGCGCGGCTTCGACCGGACCGACCTGAGCAGGCCATTGCCCGGCTCACGATCATCGGCGCCTTCTGCTCACCCATCTACCTGCCGTTCACCGCCTGGTTGGTCACCGAAACCGATTGGCGAATCACGATCCGCGTGATGGCCGCGCTTACCATCGTCGGCGGTCTCGTCGCCGCCATCGCAGCGCGGGGATCCGCGTCAACCGGCGATGGACCATCGGCCGATCCGATCGCAGCGATGCGGGCGGCGATCGCCCGACCACCGGTCCGCCGCATGCTCGCCGTCTACCTTCTGGCCGGCATCGCCTTCTCCTCGGTGCTCGTCTATCAGGTTCCGGTGATGACGGCGGCCGGGCTCACCCTCGGTACGGCCGGCGCCATCGGCGGGTTTCGCGGGTTCTGTCAGGTGTTCGGCCGCGTGGGGCTCATGGGGTTCGTCGAGCGGTTCGGCGTTCGACCGCTGCTTCGTGGCGCGTACATCGTGACCGCGGTCGGCATCGTGCTGCTCCCCTTCGGCACGACGACGACCGGGTTGCTCTACGCCGTCCTCGCCGGTGCCGGGCTCGGCGCCACCTCACCACTCCAGGCAATGTACGCCCGCGAGCAATTCGACGAAGCCGACCTCGGCCTGCTCATGGGGCTGCAAGGTGCGGCGCTCGGCATCGCCGGCGGGACCGGCCCGCTCGTGGGCGGCCTCATCTTCGATGCCACCGGCTCCTGGCTGCCGATCGTCGCCATCGCCATCGTGGCCGTCAGCGGCGCCGCGGCACTGCTACGCGCCTGAGGTCAGAGCCGACCGTCCGCCGTCGCCTGGTCGATGAACTCCTGGAGCTTGGCTGCCGCTGGGAACGAGGACTCGCCGATCCGGTTCAGGATGGCGATCTTCTCCTCGTCGTCCTTCCCCACCTGACTCACGGCCTCGCTGAATCCGTCCAGTCGGTTCCCCCGCAACCATCGACGCAACTCGCCGTCCTGACTCCAGGTGAACTGGTTGACCATCGACGCCAATGTCAACCTCAGATAGTCGACGTCGGCGTTCGGTAGCGGCACCACCGGACACAGCCCATTCTTCTCGTCGAGCGTCTCGCGGGTGGCCTCCACATGGGCGATGAACGATGCGCTGAACACGGGCTGGTAGCTGCGCACCGTCTGCGGCGTGATGACGCCGGGTTCGAACACCGGCTTGATGTTCTCCTCCATGATCGCAGAGGCCGAACAGTAGATGAACAGGTGGTCCGGCGAAGACGGCACCGTTGCGCCGCCCACGAACACGACCTCGTCGGCGGTCAGCCGTTCGACACGACCCATCCGCACGACATCCTTGACGGCCCGCAGTGCTTCCAGCTCCAACTCGCTGATCGT
>CALBVR010000004.1 GCA_937969565.1 uncultured Acidimicrobiales bacterium
TCGGAGTTCTGCTCGTTCGAATCCGAGAACACCGAGACGCCAACCTTCCGCAACCCGCTCGGTGCCAAGGGCATCGGCGAGTCCGGAACAATCGGCTCGACCCCGGCCATCCACAACGCCGTGCTCGACGCCATCGCCCACCTCGGCGTCCGCCACATCGACATGCCGCTCAGCCCGAGCAAGGTGTGGTCGGCGATCAACGGCTGAGGAGCCACCGATGAACATCCGTCCCAAACCCGCGCGTGAACCGCTCGGCAAGACACTCACGATGGTCGAGGGAACCCGCGCCGCCTACGGCTCGTTCGGCAGCGCTCTCTGGGAAGAGAACAGCGCGATTCCGATCACGCTCAAGGAACTCGTCTTCCTTCGGACGTCGATCGTCAACCAGTGCCCCACTTGACTGGAGGCACATGTTGCCTCGGCGAGGCGACGAGGGGTCACCGACGAGGAGATCGACGCGCTCGATCACCCCGACCGTTGGCCCGACCAGTTCGATGAACGGACCCGAATGGCGTTGGCCGTCACCGACGCCATGTGCGGGCCGACGCACGAACTCGACGGTGACCTGATCGACGGCGCGCGTGCACACTTCACCGACCCCGAGTTGGCCGAACTGTTGCTGGTCGCCGGTCAGGCGAACCTGAACAACCGCGTCGGCAATGCGGCGAAGCAGCTGATCAATCTGCCCGGAGACTGACCCGGGCGCTGAGTGCGCCCGGGCCTTTCGTCTCAGAGGTACCGGGAAACCACGCCGATCGCGGCCGGATCGTCCAGATCGAACGTCAGGTCCACGTACGGCCCTTCGACGATCAGGGTGGTCTCGACGCCCGCGGCCTCGAGTTCCGCGGCCAGCTGCTCGAGCGTCGTCACGCGCTCAACGAAACCGGGGATCTCGTCGCACGGGGCGTAGTAGAGATCCATCTGGACCTGCTCATAGATCTCGAGCGCATCCTCGTTCTCGTAGTCGAACTCGATGTACTGGCCGCCGAACGGATCTTCGATCAGCACGTAGGCGATGCCGGCAGCGTCGAAAGCCTCCGTCAGCGCTGCGACCTCAGCAGCCATCCGTTCCAGCTCTGCCTCGGGAATGCCCTCGAACGGACCGTAGAGCTCTTCAAGAACGGCCGCAGCGATCGCCTGAGCCTCCTCGTCGGTGAAGTCGTACTCGATCGTGGTGAAGCCGAACTCGTCGGTCACGACCATGTACGGAACGCCCGCATTGTCGAAGGCGACCGCCAGCGCATCGTTCTCGATCTGGATCTGCTCGAGAACGTCCGCGGGGATGAAGTCCTCGTCGAGAAGTGCCTCACCAACCACGGCCCGATAGGCCTCGTCGGCAGCGGCATTCGCCGTCCGGTCGAGGAAGTCCCAGCTGATCTGCGGGAACGCCCCATCCGTGAACACGGTGTAGTCGGCTCCGACCGCATCGAGTGCCCCGGCGATGGCCGTGTTCAGCTCCTCGATGACCGCAAGCTCGGCGTCGGAGAGCTCACGTGGCTCGAATGGTGGGAAGAAGCCGGACTCGAACTCGGGCACGAAGCACAGATTCGGGTCGAAATCGCCGCCGAACGGGCCGAAGAACTCGTCGGCCACTTGCTGTTCGATCTGCTGTGCGGTTTCGTCCTCGAAGTCGTACTCGATGATCTCCCAGCCGTCGGGCAGGGTCACGCGTTCGAACTCGACGCCGGCGTTCGTGAAGGCGTCGGCGAGGGCGTCGTTGAACGCCCGCTGAAACTCGAGCTCCTCCTCGGGGATCTCATCGAACGGGCCGAAGATCTCCTCGGCGATCGCGAACTCAATCGCCGCAGCTTCGGGGTCGTCGAAGTCGAACTCGACGAACGTGAACGGCCCGTCGGTGACGACCTCGTGAGCGATTCCGGCCTCGGTGAACGCAGCGACGACCGCGTCCACGTATGCCTGCTGCTGGGCGAGTTCCTCCTCCGGAATCGGACCGAAGCACTCGATCGGGATCTCCTCATCGAAGTCGGGAAGCGCAACGTCGGGGAAGCTCATCGTCTGATACCAGCTGGTGACGATCGCAGAGACGACGGCACTCTGATAGTCCCACTCGCCGAAGACGAATCCGTCGGGCGTACCAAAGAGGCCGACCTCGGCGCCGAAGCGATCGAGTACATCGACCAGGCCGAGGGTGGAGATGTTGTTCGTGGCGACATCGGTGGCTGCGGGCAGGAACAGGACGTCGCACTCAGGCGGCAGGTCGGGTCCGTCGATTGCATCGCCTGCGTCTTCTGTCCCGTCGGCGGCCTCGTCGTCGCCGTCGTGCTCTTCAGCCTCTTCAGCCGTGTCGGTCGCATCTTCGGCCTGCTCGCCGGCTTCGCACGAATACTCGAACAGGTTGGCCTGTTTCCATTGACGGACGACGATCGTGTCCTCGCCGGTCGCGTCGACCGTCGTCGAGGCAACTCCCGGAGCCAATGTGCGAACCCAGTCGCCGTTCACCCGAATGTTGGACTCGCGGTTGTCACCGCCGTCGATATTCCAGCTGAGCTGCAACAACCCGCCTTCCGCCGGAGTGTGGGT
>CALBVR010000005.1 GCA_937969565.1 uncultured Acidimicrobiales bacterium
GAACCGTTCGCAATCCTCCACCCGGTCCGGGGTGACCACACCGTCCGGGAAGAACCGGTTGGTGAGCCGAACGTGACCGATCTTGAAGCTGCGGGCGAGTTCCGGTTCCGTACCTCGCCCCACCACCATCTCGGTGGAGCCGCCGCCGATGTCGATGACGAGGTGGCGGCGATCGGAGATGGGGAGCGCACCCAACACGCCGAGGTGGATGAGGCGAGCCTCCTCCACACCCGGGATGACTTCGACGGTGATGCCCGCCTCGGTGCGGGCGCGGTCGAGGAACACCGATGGGTCCTCAGCCTCGCGTACGGCGCTCGTGGCAACTGCGTAGACGTCTGCGTCGTGGGCGTCAGCGAGTGAACGGAAGCGGGTGAGCGCTTCGATACCGCGGTCGACCGCGTCAGGATCGAGCGTCTTCATGTCGCTCGCGCCCGAGCCCAGCCGGACCGGCGCCTTCTCCCGGAAGAGGATTTCGGGCCGACCGATGTCGACGGGCTGGGCGATGGCGAGGTGCAGCGACGAGGTGCCGATGTCGATCGCAGCGAGGGGGCGCCCGTTCCGAGACACGTCAGCCGCCCGCAGCTTCCAGCGCGAGTGTCGCATTCTCCCACTCGACCATCAGGTCCGCCGCATGTTCCTTCGCCTCGTCGTGAGCGGTGATCAGCTCTTGCATCCGGTCCTTGTCTTCATAGACGGCGGGATCGGCGAGCTGATTCTGAAGGTCGGCGACCTTCGCTTCCGCCTTCTCCCACTTGCGTTCGGCGGTCTTGAGTGCGTTGCGCAGTGACTTGGTGGACGCGTGCGAGGCGTTGCGGGCCTCGGCTTCCTGGCGCTTCCGTTCCTTCGTGTCCTTCGCAGATGCTCCACCGGCCGGCGAAGGATCCTGCCTCGGCTGCTTCTTCTTCGCCTGCTTCTTGGGGGCAGCGGCTGCCTTTGGCGTGTCGGCACCGAGATCGGCCTTCACCGTCCCGAGGGGATTCAGCACCTTCTCCGGCACGCCCTCGTGCCAGATCGCCCGACCGCCGCGCACCTCGATCAGCGCGTCGCACGTGTTGCGGATCAGGTGACGATCGTGCGTGACGAGCAGGACGGTGCCCGTGTAGACACGCAGGGCATCCTCGAGCACGTCGCAGCTTGGGAGATCCAGGTGGTTGGTCGGCTCGTCGAGCACCAACAGGTTCACCGGGATGACCATGGTCTTGGCCAGGGCCAGGCGGGTGCGTTCGCCGCCCGAGAGCTCCGGGATGCGGCGGTCGGCATGTTCGCCGCTGAAGCCGAACGAGCCGAGCACGGTGCGCCAGTTGCGCGTGGACTGCTTCGGCGTGACCGTCATCAGTTCCTGATAGACGGTGCGGGTCGGGTCCATGTCCTCGGCCTGGTCCTGGGCGAAGGCCGAGATGTCGACGTGCGACCCGATGGTCACCGAACCCTTGGTGGGCTCGAGCCGGCCCGTGAGCAGCCGGATCAGCGTGGTCTTGCCGGCGCCATTCGGCCCGACGAGTCCGACCTTACGGCCACGCTCCACGACGAACGACACGTCTTCCAGGATGTTCTTGCCGTCGTACCCGACGGTGGCGTTCTCGATCTCGGCGACGATCCGACTCGACCGCTGCGGCTCCGGGAAGTCGAACCTGGCCGCCAGTTCCTTCTCCTCGGGCACCTCGATGAGGTCCAGCTTCTCCACGGCCTTGATGCGACTCTGCACCTGCCGCGCCTTGGTCGCCTTGTAGCGGAAGCGATCGATGAACTCCTGCGTCTGCGCGATCTGCTTGCGCTGCGCGGTGGCAGCCGCAACGAGGGCTGCGTAGCGCTCTTCCTTCGCCGCCACGTACTCGACGAAGGTGCCGACGTACTCGGTTCCGACACCGCCAGAGATCTCGAAGATCCGGTTGGCGACGGCATCGATGAAGTCGCGGTCGTGGGACACGAACAGCAGCGCACCGGACCAGCTGGCCAGATGGTCTTCGAGCCATGCCACGGAGTCGACGTCGAGGTGGTTGGTGGGCTCGTCGAGGATCAGCAGGTCGGGGTTGGACAGCAGGAGCCGGGCGAGAGCCACGCGCATCCGCCAGCCACCGGACAGCTCGCCGATCGGGCGTTCGTTCCACTCGGGCGGGAAGCCGAGACCGGCAAGCACCCGGTGGGCCTCGGACTCGATGGCATAGCCGCCATGGGTCTCGAATTCCGCCTGCGCCTGGCCGTACTGCTCGATGATGCGTTCCATGTTGGAGCCGTCGTCGGTCTCCAACTCTGCTTCCAGACGGCGGAGGCGGGCCGAGATCTCGTTGATGTGGTCGGCCCCGTCGAGCGTCTCGGCGAGCACCGTCCGATCGGTGGCCTCCGGAAGTTCCTGAGGCAGGTAGCCGATGGTCATGTCCTTCGGCTTGTGGATCACGCCTTCGTCGGCGTCCTGAATCCCCATGACGATCTCGAGGAACGTGGTTTTGCCGACGCCGTTGCCGCCGACCAGCGCCACCCGACGACCGTCGGAGAGCTGCAGCGTGACGTCCTTGAACAGACGCCGAGCACCATGGGATTTTTCCAATCCGGAGACCGTGAGCACCCGTAGAAGGATACGGCTCTAGCCTCGAACCGTGGACCCGAATGTGACCGAAGCGGCTCAGCGCCAGCAGTTGCGGCGGATGAAGGTGGTTGCCACCTCCATGCTCGTGCTGGCGGCAGTGATCTTCGTGGTGGCCAGAGGCCTCGAAGAGAGCAATGGATGGGCCGGCTACGTTCGGGCAACGGCCGAGGCGGCCATGGTCGGAGCGCTCGCCGACTGGTTTGCGGTCACTGCGCTGTTCAAACACCCGCTCGGGTTGCCGATCCCGCACACGGCGATCATCCCCAAACGCAAGAACGAGATCGGCGAAGGCTTGGGCGACTTCGTGCAATCCAACTTTCTGACCGGGGACGTCGTCGCCGAGAAGTTGGCGACGGTCGAGGTGTCTCGACGGTTGGCCGAATGGCTGTCGGACCGCGACAACGCACGGTCGATCGTGTCCGAGGTGGCGACCGTTGTCGGCACCGTCTCCGATGTGTTGCGCGACGACGAGGACGTACGGGCACTCGTCGACTCGCTCGTGAGGGACCGGCTCGGACGGGTTCCGGTCGCACCGATTCTCGGTCGGGTGATCGATGCGGGCATGGACGGG
>CALBVR010000006.1 GCA_937969565.1 uncultured Acidimicrobiales bacterium
GTGCTGTCCATCGTGATGCTGGCATCAGCATGCGGATCCGACTCGGCCGACACGGCCGATGCAGAAGGCGACTTCGCTTCTGACGAAGCGACGGACGCATCCGACGACGCCGACGAGTCCTTCAGCGGCGTCGAGACCACCGACTCGGCCGAAGAGGCCGTCGAACAGGCGATGGAAGACGACGCCATGGACGACGATGCCGAGACGGGCCTGGTCGCCTCCACCACCACGGTCGCGCCGGCGGCCCGGGAGGAAGAAGACTCGGATGGCGGCGGCCTGTTCGGCACCGTCGACGAGGACGAGGCCGAGATCGTGGTTCCCTCCAGCCCCGATCCGCGCTTCACCGACTACGGCATCCGCACGTTCATCGACACCGACGACGACCCGCTGTCCACCTTCAGCCTCGACGTCGACACCGGCTCGTACACGATCGGCAAGCGCTACGTGAACGAAGGCAGCCTGCCACCCCGTGCGTCCGTCCGGGTCGAGGAATACGTCAACGCCTTCGACTACGACTACGAAGCGCCCCGCGACGGCCTCGACGTGCAGGTCGACGGTGGCCCGTCACCGTTTGATGACGACACCTGGCTGATCCGGGTCGGTGTCTCCTCCGAGGAGATTCCGGACCGCGAGCGTCAGCCCGTCGCCCTCACCTTCGTCGTCGACACCTCCGGCTCGATGAACAGCCCGGACCGCCTCGGCCTGGTCAAGGAATCGCTCATCATCCTCGTCGAGGAGCTCGAGCGGGACGACACCGTCGCCATCGTCACCTATTCCGGTGACTCGGGCATCGTCCTCGAGCCGACCGCTGTCCGCAACCGAGATGAGATCATCGACGCCATCGACGGCATGCGAGCCGGTGGCTCCACGAACCTCCAGGCCGGCCTCGACACCGGCTATGACCTCGCCCGTGAGGCCTTCCGTTCCGACGGTGTCAACCGGGTGATCGTCGCCTCCGACGGTCTCGCCAACGCCGGCATCACCGACGTCGACCGTCTCGCCGAGCGCATCCGCGACGACGCCGACGACGGCATCGGCATCGTCACGGTCGGCTATGGCCTCCGCGGGTTCAACGACACGACCATGGAACAGCTCGCCGACCAGGGCGATGGCTTCTACGCCTACGTGGATTCGGTCGACGAGGCCGAGCGCCTCTTCGAAGAAGACCTCACCTCCACGCTCATCACGGCAGCCATCGACGCCAAGATTCAGGTCGAGTTCGATCCTGACGTCGTCGAGGAGTACCGCCTGATCGGCTACGAGAACCGCGGCGTCCTCGACCAGGACTTCCGCAACGACGAGGTCGACGCCGGCGAACTCGGTGCCGGCCACCAGGCCACCGCCATCTACGAGATCGAACTCGCCCGTGGCGTCGACGTCGACGACCGTCTCGAACTCGGCGTGGTCCGGCTCCGGTGGGAAGATCCCGAGTCCGGTGACGTCGAGGAGATCGACACCGACATCGACATGCGAGACATCGAGCCCAACTGGACCCGGACCTCGACCAGCTTCCAGCAGGCCGTCGTGGTGACCACGCTCGCCGAGGTGCTGCGGGACAACCCGTACGCCGACGCCGTGGACATCGATGACCTCGCCGACGAGGTCGACAGCCTCGCCCGTGACGTCGACACCGACCAGTTCGACGACTTCGCCGACATGGTCGACGCGGTCGCCTCCTACCGCTGATCCACCACCCTCCAACTCCCCCGGAGGGGACCGGCCTCGGGCCTGCCAGCACCTCGTGCCGGCAGGCCCGAGCCGTCGTTTTCGCAGCTAGTGTTCGAGGCGCACCAGGCAGGTGCGACCACGAACCAGGAGCTGCAATCCATGTCACGTCCCGACGGCCGTCAGGCCGACGAACTCCGTCCGCTCGCTTTCCATCGGGACTTCGTCGACACGTGCGCCGGTTCAGCCCTCGTTTCGTTCGGTCGGACGCGGGTGTTGTGCACGGCCTCGGTCAACGACGACGTGCCCCGCTGGCTCCGTGACTCCGGCAAGGGATGGGTCACCGCCGAGTACTCGATGCTTCCCGGCTCGAGCCCCGAGCGCATTCGCCGTCGGACCTCCGGCCGCAGCCAGGAGATCCAGCGCCTGATCGGCCGCAGCCTGCGCGCTGTGGTGGACCTCGACGCCATGCCCGACCTCGAGATCGTCGTCGACTGCGATGTCCTGCAGGCCGACGGTGGCACCCGCACCGCATCGATCACCGGTGGTTACGTGGCGCTGCACGACGCACTCACCCGTCTCGTGCAGGCCGGCACGCTCCCGGCGAACCCGATCCGCACCGAGTGCGCCGCAATCTCCGTGGGCATCTGCGAGGGCCAGCCGGTTCTGGACCTGCCCTACGTCGAAGATTCCACCGCCGAGGTGGACATGAACGTTGTCATGGACGGCGCCGGAAGCTTCATCGAGATCCAGGGCACGGCGGAGGGCGCCGTGTTCGGCCGCGACCGTCTCAACGACATGCTCGACCTTGCCGCCGGCGGCATCACCACGATCACCGAGGCGCAGCGAGCCATTCTCGCCGATCCGCCTGCAGAGCTTCCCGGCCGATGACCGCCGACCGTCCCCAGGTGGTGATGGCCAGCGCCAACCCGGACAAGGTCGCCGAGATCGCGCTGCTCATGCAGGACGTGGTGGACATCGCGCCGCGCCCGCCAGAGATTCCCGACGTGGTCGAAGACGCCGACACACTTGAGGGCAACGCCCGACTCAAAGCGAAGGCCATTGCGGACGCCACCGGCATGCCGGCCATCGCCGACGACACCGGGCTCGAAATCGACCACCTCGACGGCGCTCCCGGCGTCTACACGGCCCGCTTCGCCGGCGAGGGCGCCACCTACGCGGACAACGTCGCCAAGACCCTCGAGGTGCTCGACGGTGTTGCGATGCAGGGCCGCACGGCTCGGTTCCGGACCGTTGCCCTCCTCCGCCATCCGAACGGCGAAGAGCTCGTGTGCCACGGCGTGGTGGAGGGCCACATCGCACTCGAACCGTCCGGTGACGGCGGGTTCGGCTACGACCCGATCTTCATCCCCGTCGACGGACCCGGCGGCACCTTCGCCGAGATGGACCCCGAAGCCAAGCACGCCATCTCCCACCGAGGACGCGCCTTCCGAGCGCTCAAGGACGCGCTGTAACGAGACGCCTGGGCGTGTGCGAGTTTCGGCGGCCTGCCGCCGAACACTCGGTAAGTGAGCGAGCCCAAAGGGCGAGCGAACGACGACTAGTTGTTCCAGCGCATGCCGAGGTAGGTGCGGAACTCCTCCGGCGAGGCTGCCTTCGAGAACAGGTAGCCCTGGACGAGGTCGCAGTCGAGTTCGGCGAGGAGTTCGAGCTGGCGTTCCGTCTCGACGCCCTCGGCGACGACCCGAAGGTTGAGTCCGTGCGCCAGAGCGATGGTGCCCCGGACGATTGCCGAGTCGTTCTCGTCGGAGCCGAGGCCGCCGACGAAGCTCTTGTCCACCTTGAGGAAGCTGATCGGGAAGCGCTTCAGGTAGGCGAGTGACGAGAACCCGGTGCCGAAGTCATCGAGACCGATGCGGACGCCGAGGTCTCGCAGCTTGAGCAGCGATCGTTCGGTTGTCGGGTTGCCGTCGATCAGCGCGCTCTCGGTGAGCTCGAGCGAGAGCTGGGTGGGGGCGAGGCCCGCACTTTGGAGCTCGGCGGCGAGCTGATCCGGGTAGGACGGGTCGGTGAGCTGCCGGGCCGAGACGTTGACGGCGATGGACAGCGGGTCCTGACCGGGCACGTGCAGGTGGGTCCATTCGGCGGTTTGTCGGATCGCCTTCACCAGCACCTGGTGGCCGAGGTGGGCGATGAGCCCGGAGTCTTCGGCGACGTCGATGAACTCGCCGGGCATGATGACGGAGCCGTCCTCGTTGCGAATCCGCACGAGTGCCTCGGCGCCGGCGAGCCGGCCGGACGATACGTCGAGCACCGGCTGGTAGTGCACGACCAAGTTGTCCGTGTCGATGGCGCGGCGCAGTTTCCGCTCGAGTTCGAGGCGCCGGACGGCCTTGTCGCGAAGGTGATCGTCGAACACGACGGCGACGTCGCGTCCCTTCTCCTTCGCCCGGTAGAGGGCCGTGTCGGCGTCTCGGAGGAGATCGTTGGGGTCCTCGTTGCCTTCGGCGATGGCGATGCCGATCGACGTGGTGATGACGGTGTTGTCGTCTCCGACACGAATCGGCTGAGTGAGGGCCTTGCGAAGCCGGCGGGCGGCCACCACGGCGTCACCACGCCGCAGCATGTCGCCGATGACGACGGCGAACTCGTCGCCGCCGAGTCGGGCGACCGTGTCGCCGGGGCGGATCACGTCTTCGATACGGGTGGCCACCTCGGACAGCAGCTCGTCGCCGGCCGAATGGCCGAGCGACTCGTTGACGACCTTGAAGCGGTCGAGGTCCAGGAACAACAACCCGACGAGCAGGCGACGTTCCCGAGCCCGACGGAGTGCTTCCCGCATGCGTTCGACGAGTAGCGCCCGGTTCGGGAGGCCGGTGAGGTCGTCGTGGAACGTCCGCTCCTCGAGCTGGGCCGCTGCCTCGACCTGGTCGGTCACGTCCTTGGCGTTCAGGACGATGCCGCCGACGGCCGGGTTGTCGAGCAGGTTGTTGGCCACCACTTCGAGGTGGCGGTAGGCGCCGTTTCCGTGGGCGATGCGCAGCTGCGACGTGCGCGATTCGCCGGATCCGTCCGTGATGCTGGCCGCCATCTCGTAGGCGTCCTGCAGATCTTCCGGGTGCACCAGTTCGAGCACGTCGACACCGTCGAGGCTGCCGGGCGGATGTCCGAGAACGCGTTCGACGGCGGGGGAGGCGTAGATGACCGTGCCGGCCCGATCGATGAGCACGACGAGGTCCGACGCATGCTCGACGAGCGCCGCCATGCGAGTCTCGGAAGCGGCGACCAGGGCCTGCGCATCGCGAATGTCGCTGACGTCGCGGGCGACGATGGAAATCGCTTCAGCCGCACCCGAGTCGTCGAGGTGCGCGACGAGCATCGTCGACATCGGCGTGAGCTGACCGTCGGAGCGGATCACGTTCAGCTCGCCCCGCCAGCTGCCCGTCTCGTGCACCGCTGGCAGAGCGGTGGCCACGTACTGGGACTGGGAGTAGTGATCGAGATGCTGGACGAACGGCGTGGACAGCGCTTCCTCGGGGAGAAAGTGGCCGAACGTGTCGTTCAACCAGACGAGCGACGTGCCATCGGCCGACAGAATGCCGACGAGGTCCTTCGTCGCTTCGAGCACCCGCGAGAGTTCTTCAGCCCGCCGGGCAGCATCCTGATCGTCGGTCGTGTCCTCGAACGAGAGCAGGGCCCCCGCCGGAGCGTCGAGGGGAGTGGTGCTGATCTCGAGCCAGCGATAGTGGCCGTCGGGCGTGAGGATCCGCAAGCGGCCGCGGATGCCTTCGGTCGTCGCAAGCGAGGCGGCGAGAGCATCGATGAAGTCGGCCCGTCCGTCCTCGTCCACCCGGCTCAGCCAGCCGAGTCCGAGCGCCTCCGCGGTGGGTTGCCCGGTGATCTCGGACCAACGCTCGTTGACGTCGACCATGGTGAGGTCTGCAGCCAGCTGCGCCATGCCGCTCGGCGACCGGGCGATCAGCGCGGTCACCTGCTTGAGCTGGTCGTCAGCGGCTGCCGGTTCGAGCATTGCCAGCACCGACCGGGTACCGTCGCCGGCCACCTCGGACCAGCACTGCAGATCGATGGAGCGCAGCACGCCATTGGCCGAGATCTGGAAGGTCCGCCGCACCTGGTTCCCGCCGGCGGCGGTGCGCACCGTTTCGTCGAGCAATGGCGCATCGCCGGTGTCGGCGAGCAGATCGACCAGATGCGACCCCACCAGTGCATCCGGGGTCCGACCGACCAACGCGGCCGCAGCCTCGTTGGACGCCGTGATCCGGCCCACCGTGTCGGCAGCGAGGATGCCGAAGGGGGCGCTGCGGAGCAGATCCTGCACCACATCTGGATTTGGTTGGGTGTTCGGGTTCTGCTCTGTCATTGCTCGGTCCGTGCGGACGGGGGGAATCGAACCCCCATGCCCTTTCGGGCACCAGGACCTAAACCTGGCGCGTCTGCCAGTTCCGCCACGTCCGCAGTCCAACCCGCACACTACAACCCCGGGCGGTGGCGAACCCAGTCTTGGTCACGGGCGATTTCACTCCACGCGACCACCTGCCGATGAGGAATGAGTTCACGGCGCCACGGTCGCACCTACCCCCGGCCGGACTCGGTACCCTGAACATTCACCAATCGACCGGAATGCACACAGCGCACAGGCGTTGTGTGAGGGTCACAGACCCGAGAGCCAGGAGAATGATGGGCATCGAAAACCCCGGAACCGCGTACGCAGCCAGCATCACCGAAGACGTGTCCCGAATGGACATCTACAACCGGCTGCTGAAAGACCGGATCGTGTTCCTCGGCACCGACGTCAACGACGACATCGCCAACTTCATCACCGCACAGATGCTGTACCTCGAGGGTCAGGATCCGGAGAAGCCAATCTGGCTGTACATCAACTCGCCCGGTGGCTCGGTCACCGCAGGCATGGCCATCTACGACACGAAGCAGTTCGTCGGTCCAGATGTCGGCACGATCTGCATGGGTCTTGGCGCCTCGATGGGTCAGTTCCTGTTGGGTGCTGGTGCCAAGGGCAAGCGCTACGCCCTGCCCCACGCTCGCATCATGATGCATCAGCCGCTCGGCGGCGTGCAGGGCCAGGCCACCGACATCGCCATCCAGGCGGAGCAGATGGCCAACACCAAGAAGCTCCTGCAGGCACTCATTGCCGATCACACCGGTCAGAGCGTCGAGACGATCGAGGCCGACTCGGATCGTGACCGCTGGTTCACCGCTGCTGAGGCGAAGGACTACGGCATCATCGATCACGTGATCGAGCGCCGCGGCGACATGAGCTGATTCGAACGCCCAAGGGGCCTGGCACCTTTCACCACGAAAGGTGCCAGGCCCCTTTGCGCGTTTTCCCGCAAATGCAACGATTCGCGCCACAACCCGTCGTTAGGTGCCTGGCACCTAACGACCTCTTAGGTGCCAGGCACCTTGTGGGATGAGGGGTCAGGCTTGGGCGGCTTCGGCGCGGGAGCGGAGGTCCTGGACACCCTCGGCGAGGGTCGGGTACTTGAAGAGTGCGCTGCCCGAGATCAGCACGTTGGCTCCGGCGGCGGCTGCGCCGGCGATCGTGTCCTTGCTGATGCCGCCGTCGACCTCGAGGTCGATGTCGTGGCCGCTTGCGTCGAGCATGGCGCGGCAGGCGGCGATCTTCGGTTCCATCGTGGAGATGTACGCCTGGCCGCCAAAGCCCGGGTTCACGGTCATGATGAGCACCATCTCGACAAGGTCGAGAACATGTTCGATCTCGCTGAGCGGCGTCGACGGGTTCAGCGCAACCGCGGCGTTGCCGCCGAGGTCAGCGACGTTCGCGAGGGTGCGATGCAAGTGCTGCGCCGATTCGGCGTGCACGATGAGAAGGTCGCAACCGGCATCGATGTACTGCTTTGCCATCAGGTCGGGATCGGCGACCATCAGGTGGGCTTCGAACCGTACGTCGGTATGGGGGCGACAGGCCGCGATGACGTCGGGCCCGAACGTCAGGTTCGGGACGAAGTATCCGTCCATCACGTCCCACTGGATGCGGTCCACGCCCGCCTCACCGAGACGGCGGCACTCCTCACCGAGGTTGGCGAAGTCGGCGGGAAGGACGGACGGGACGATCTCGATCTTGCGCGGCATGGCCCGCAGGCTACGTGGTCGTGCGTACGCTGCCCACATGATCGAACTGCACTTGGACGCTCCTTCCGGCCAGGGTGCCTCCGTCGGCCGCGATGCCGACGGCCGGGCCGTCTTCGTCGAGGGAGGATTGCCCGGCGAGACGGTCGTGGCCGACCTGCAGGTGCAGAAGAAGCGGTTTGCGAAGGGGCGGGTCCGCCGAGTGATCGAGGCGGCGCCGGGCCGTATCGAGCCAGCGTGTGCAAC
>CALBVR010000007.1 GCA_937969565.1 uncultured Acidimicrobiales bacterium
CCGGCGAATTCGGCGAGCAGGACCTCGCGGGGCGGAAGATCGGCCAGGGCCTTGATGCCATCGACATCGAGGGCCTTGCCGTCGAGCACGCCGCCCTTGAGGACCAGCGCGTCGTTCGTCTTGGCGAAATCACGCAGCGCCTTGGCCACCGCAGCGGCGTCGCCGCTCGAGCCGTCGGGCTTGTCGCCCACGAACGCGAGTGCGGTCGGACCGACGAGCAGATCGTCGAGCTCGAGCCCGAGTTCGTTCGCGGCCAGCTTGACCAGCGTGTTCTTGTAGATCTTGTATTCGCCGCCAGCCGGGGTGAGCGTCTTGCGAAGCTCGGCCATGGCGGGAACGTTCAGGCCGCGGTACTCGGTGAGCATGACGCCGCTGGCGCCGTCAAGCTTCTCCTTGACCTCGGCGACCACTGCGACCTTGTCGGCTCGTGGCTCTCCCATGTTGTTCCTTCTTCCTGCTCATGCGCCCGAAAACTGCGATGGGCGCCCGCCGAAGACCAGCGAACGCCCACGGGCAACCGAATCCGGCTGCCTGGAGTTGTCCACCTGCTCCGGATTTATGGCTGGGCCACCGGAGGTCTTCGGCTTCGTTGTGTTGAATTGCGAACCGTGAGTACGTTACCGGGACCTCGCCCGGTTGCCACCCACGACCAGATCAGACGCGGGAGGTGTCGAGCTTGATGCCCGGACCCATCGTCGAGGACATGACGGCCTTCTTGACGTACTGGCCCTTGGCGCCAGCCGGCTTCAGGCGGTGCAGTTCTTCGAACACGGCCTTGATGTTGGTCTGCAGATCCTCGGGCGAGAAGCTCACCTTGCCGACGGGCACGTGCACGTTGGCGAACTTGTCGGTGCGGAACTCGACCTTGCCGCCCTTGAACTCCTCGACGGCCTTCGCAACGTCGGGGGTCACGGTGCCCGTCTTCGGGTTCGGCATGAGGCTGCGCGGGCCGAGGACGCGACCGAGCTTGCCGACGATGGGCATCATGTCGGGCGCAGCGATCGTCACGTCGAAATCGAGCATGCCGCCCTCGACCTGCTCGGCGAGATCTTCGGCACCGACGAACTCGGCGCCGGCGTCACGTGCGGCCTGAGCAGCTTCGCCCTGGGCGAACACGGCGACTCGAACGGCCTTGCCGGTACCGGCAGGCAGCGCCACGGTGCCGCGAATCATCTCGTCGGCCTTGCGGGGATCGACGCCGAGGCGGACCACCAGATCGACGGATTCGTCGTACTTGCGCTTCGGGAAGGAGGTGACCAACTGTGTGGCTTCGTCCACTCCGTGCTGGCGATCGCGGTCGTAGGCCCGCATCGCGTCGTTGTACTTCTTGCCTTTCGCCATTTCGGCTCCCTCGTTGGTTCCGTCCGCTGATCGAGGTGAATGCAGCGAGACTGTGATGTTCTCGAAGCTTCGCTTCGAGCTGACTTCACCCGAGCCGACAGGCGACCCGAGCTGACTTCACCCGAGCCGACAGGCGACCCGAGCTGACTTCACCCGAGCCGACAAGCGACCCGAGCAGAACGCGATCAGCTGACCGTGATGCCCATCGAGCGGGCGGTGCCCTCGACCTGGAGGCGGGCGCCGTCGAGATCGTTGGCGTTGAGATCCGGCATCTTCAGCTCGGCGATCTCGGTGACCTGCGCAGCGGTGATCGAACCGGCGGTCTCGCGACCCGGGTTCTGCGACGCCTTGTCCAGACCGGCGGCCTGACGAATCAGGAACGCGGTCGGCGGGGTCTTCGTGATGAAGCTGAAGCTGCGATCCTCGAAGATGCTGATCTCGACCGGGATGATCTGACCACGCTTGTCTTCGGTCTGTGCGTTGTACGCCTTGCAGAAGTCCATGATCGCCACACCGTGCGGACCGAGCGCGGTACCCACAGGCGGAGCCGGCGAGGCCTGGCCCGCAGGGATCTGGATTTTCACGACAGCGGTGACTTGCTTCTTAGCCATTTCGGTTCCTCAAGTGCGATGTGACCGACTGACTAGTCTGCCGGTGCAGCGCCGATGCCACAACCAGTCGATGCGGTTGTGCTATGCGGCATGGATTTTGACGTTCGGGTCAGAGACGAGCGACCTGCGAGAACTCGAGCTCGACCGGGGTCTCACGACCGAAGATGTTGACCAACACCTTGACCTTGAGCTGGTCCTCGTTGATCTCGACGATCTCGCCGGAGAAGTCCGCAAACGGACCTTCCTTGACGCGGATGGTTTCGCCCAGTTCGTATTCCAGGCGAGCCTTGCTGCGCTTCGACGGCGTGGCCGGAGCGCCCTCTTCCTTGACCTGCAGGAAGTTCTCCACCTCGCGGCGGAGCAACGGGGAGGGCTTGCCGCCGGATCCGACGAAGTTCACGACGGACGGCGTGTTGCGAATGACGTACCAGGCGTCATCGTCGAGCTGGGCCCGAACGAGGAGGTACCCGGGGAACATCTTCTTTTGGACAACGACCTTCTTGCCGTTGCGGAATTCGACGACGTCTTCCATCGGGATGACGGACTCGTAGATCCGCTCGCCCATGTTCATCGAGTCGGTACGGGCCGCAAGGTTCTGCTGCGCCTTCTTCTCGTGGCCGCTCTGCGTGTGGACCACATACCAACGACCGGGACGGTCGTAGGGGCTCTCCACCCGGGGAGCTTCCTCGACCTCGAAGAGCTCATCTTCATCGGCGACATCGACGAGCGCTTCGGCTTCGTCGGCGGCCGGCTCGGCGGCAGCCTCGGCTTCCGCAGGCGCCTCGTCCTCTTCCGCTGGGGCGTCGTCCGCCTCGGGAGCGTCTTCGGACACGGCTTCATCGGCGACGGCGTCAGCGGTCGCAACGGTCTCTTCAGCCTCCTCGGCCGGAGCCTCGGTGTCGGTCATCGCGTCGACCACTTCGGTCGCGTCGTCGGAGGTGTTGTCGAGATCACTCATGCTTTGAACAGTTCGAGAATGGAGACGGAGAAGGCCCAATCGAGGAGGCCGATGAACACCGTAAGCGCCACGACCGTGAAGAACACAACCAGCGAGTAGTTGATGACCTCGGGCCGGGTCGGCCACGCCACCTTCTTGAGCTCGGAACGGACCTCACGAACGAACTGTCCGGGACTCGTGCGCTCCTCCGCCGCCGCCGGCTCACGCCGACGCTTGTTGCCATCGTCGCCGCCGCTGCCCTTCTCGGTGACACGGCCACCGCTGCCCGAACCGCCACCGGCGGTCTTGGTCTTGCGCGGCTTGGTGTCGACCACCTGACCGGCGTCGTTGACCTCCTGGCCCTGCTTCTTCAGCATGCGGCGCTGTTCTCGGTTCATCGGTTGGGACACGTTGGTAAGCCTCCACCTGGCGGGGTGTGGTTTGTGGTCACCGCAATCGCGGTGACGTCGCAGCACTTGCTGAGACATTTGCAGGGCGTGAGGGACTCGAACCCGCAACCCCCGGTTTTGGAGACCGGTGCTCTACCAATTGAGCTAACGCCCTAGATTTCAAGAATGAACGTACTGACGATAGCAGCGTTCTCGCGAGATCCGGCAGTCACGTCCTCTGCCGGAACCACCCGGCAGAGCGAAACCTTCCGGGGTTTTGAGAGCGCCGCGAATCTGGCATAGTGAACGGCCGGATGTCTTCCGCATCCGGTCCAGCTCCCTTAGCTCAGTCGGTAGAGCGTCTCCATGGTAAGGAGAAGGTCGACAGTTCAATTCTGTCAGGGAGCTCTGTACCGCCTCCGGGTGGGCGTGGCGACGTAGCTCAGTTGGTCAGAGCGCTCGACTCATAATCGAGAGGTCGACAGTTCAAGTCTGTCCGTCGCTACTACATGACTTCGGGGCTGGCGCCCCTCCGATCCTTGTTCTCCGCGCTGCGCTCCCCCACTACATGGCTTCGGGGCTGGCGCCCCTCCGAACCTTGCCCTCGGTGGTCTCGCCCGTTTCCATTACGGTCGTGTGACAGAATCGTTCGACCCATACAGCTGTCTCCGCCCTCCGTCGAAACCTCGTCTGTGTGGATTGACCGAGTAATCACAGAACAGCCAGAAGGCCCCGACCTTCTCGAGCTGCACCCCCGTCTGACCGTCATCGCGAGTCCCGACCACGAGCGACGCCTGACCGCCTACCGGCGCATCCGTGCTGCCGTCGACGGCAACGAAGGCTCGCACCTCGAGGTACGCACCGAGACGGGCGAATCCGTCGTTGCGCTGCGTGCACTCGGTGATCGACCGAAGCTCATCGACCCGCTTCGTCAGGCGCCCTTCCATTCCGACGAGCTGACGAGGCTCGGTCTCGCCGGCCAACTGAACGACTACGCCTCGATGGCCCGCCATCTGCAGGTGCTCCACGTCTCCAAGGATCGACTCATTCAGCGTTCGCTGAGCGACGAGGCCTGGCTCGCTCTCGCACGCACACCGATCGACCAGCTCTGGACCATCGCGAACAGCATCCAGGCCGACCGCGAAACCCTGAGCTTGACCGAAGAGCAGGAGAACGAATTCTCGGCTGCGGCAGCGCAGCGCGCCGACCGCGAGGCGGAGGTCGCCGAGATCCTCGCCAGCAAGGCCGACAACGATCGCCAGCACCTCCTCGTGAGTGGCGTCGCCGGTGTCGTTCTGCTCGCCGCCCTCTACGTGATCCTCACCATGAACCCGGTCTTCGGAGCGCCGCTGCTCCTCATCGGCGCCGGCCTCGTCGGATACGCCGCCAAACTCATCCGCAACAAGGACCTCCTCGAACGACACGCCGAGGTGGAAGAGCAGTTCGGTGGCTCCGAGCTGGGCGTCCAGCTCGGTCGAGTCGACGAACTCTTCGACAACCACTCGCTCGCCCGCCGCCAATCCGAGGCCCGAGCCAACCTCGCCCGCTCGCAGAAGATCTGGAGTGAGCTCGCGGGCAAGGCGGAACCGAGCGTCCTGATCAGCGAACGTCAGCGCCTCGAGGAGCTCGCCGGACACCTCCGCATCATCGACAACGAAGTCGTCGGCAGCCCGGACCCGATCGACGAACAGGTCCTCCACGGCTTCGCCTCACTCCTGGCCGAGCTGAGCCGCCGCTTTCCGGTCGAACGAGTCCCGCTCTTCGTCGACGACCTCTTCAGCGAGGTCAGCCCCGAGTATCACGGTGCCCTCCGCGAGCTCATCATCCGGGCATCGCACCGTCGCCAGGTGATTCTCGAGTCGGCCGACTACGAGACGGCCCAGTGGGCGGCAGCCGAGGCCATCGGCGGAAACGGACTCCTGATCACGGATCAGAACGTCGCCCCGGCCGCCACAGCGCCGGTTGCCGGAGAGGCCGTGTAACGTCGGCGGGATGCTGGTTCGCCCTGCCGAGCTCTCCGACGCCGAGGCCATTGCGGCCATCTACAACCTCGAGGTCACCGAGTCGACGGCAACGTTCGACCTGGTGCCCCGCACCCTCGAACAGCAGCGCAGCTGGCAGGTCGAGCGATCCGGCGCCCACGCCGTTCTCGTCGCCGTTGACGACGACGGAACCATCGTCGGCTTCGCCTCGCTCTCACCATTTCGGACGCGCCCGGCGTACAGCACGACCGTCGAGAACTCCGTCTACGTCCATCGGGAACACCGGCGCCGAGGCATCGCGCTCCTGCTGATGAACGCGCTGATCGACACGGCTCGCTCTCATGGGTTCCACTCCATGATCGCCCGCATCGCCGATGCGCAGCCTCCGTCACTCAAGCTGCATGAATCCGTCGGGTTCGAACTCGTCGGCGTGGAGCGGGAAGTCGGACGAAAGTTCAACCGCTGGCTCGACGTCGCCGTGCTGCAGTTGCTGTTGTAATGACGAGCACCTCACCTCCGGCCATCCGCTCCACCGTTGTGGACCTTCCGGCACTCACCGGACTTCGGTTCGTGGCGGCCACCTCGGTGTTCGTCCACCACCTCGTCGGCGTCCTCTGGCTGGAAGAGGGCGCGGTGGGCACCGCCAACCTCGGCATGACCGTGTCGCTGTTCTTCGTACTCTCCGGCTTCGTTCTCGCCCACGCCTATGCGCATCGAGCCCCGTATCGACAGCCGATCCGATTCGCCACGCAGCGGTTCTTCCGAATCTGGCCCGCCCACGCCGCCGTCTTCGTCTTCAGCCTGTTCCTGTTCTGGCCGGACGGCACACGATGGTTCCGCGCCAACTTCACGACGCTCGAGTTGTTTCAAATCCTTGCGCTCGGTCAGGCATGGTCCTCCGAGGCTCGAATGTTCTGGGGCGTCAACGCCGTCGCCTGGTCGATCTCCGTGGAGTGGTTCTTCTACCTGCTGTTCCCGCTCCTGATTTGGCTCGGCCGCCGGTCCGCGTGGCCGATCGCCGCAGCGGGATTCGCGGCCACCGCAATGTGGCTCCTCATCTCGGAGCAGATGGTGACGCTGGACATGCCCTTCGAGGCCTTCGGTTGGGGGGCGATTTCGCCGGTGCCTCGGCTGGCGGAGTTCGTCCTCGGCATCCTCACTCACCGTCTGGCATACCGCCCTTCACCCACCCGGTCTCCACGTCGGTCGAGCGCGTTCGAGCTGACTGCCACGGTCCTCACGTGCGCAATAATCCTCTGGTCCATCCCAGCCGCCAATCATCTGTTCGAACCCGGAACGATTGTTCATGCATGGTTCCGCGCCGCGGTTGGCGCTCCGATCTTTGCGTTGCTCATCGCGGTGCTCGCCGTGGGGCAAGGGCCGCTGAGTTGGGTGCTTTCCACACCGATCTTCCAATGGCTCGGCAGGATCAGCTTCGCCGAGTACCTCGTCCATCAACGCCTGATCGTCTATTGGCAGCGGAAGGTCGTCCCCCTCGATTGGTCCGTCTGGTTCGAGGTCATCAGCCTCGTCGCAGTCGTGGTCGCCATGTCGGCGCTCATCCACCGCTTCATCGAGCTTCCCGGAGTGCGGTTCGGACGCTGGATCACCGGCCGGAGACAACCGAATTCCAAGGCGCGTGAGCCAGCCCAACAGCGCTGATTGGTAGAGTGTCCCGCACGCACTCAGGAGGTCGTACCATCAACGCAAGCACGGCCTGGGTCATTGAGCACGACAAGGATTTCGCGGCGATCTGGAAACAGGTTCAGCCCCACACGACGATGTCGCCGCAGCGGGGCCACGCGCTCTGGCAAGCCGTCCGGTACCTGTCCGAACGCCCCATTCGCGGGAACATCGTCGAGTCCGGTGTCTCCGGAGGCGGATCCGCGATGCTGATCGCCCTCACGCTCAAATCGATGGACGACACCGACCGGGATCTCTGGTTGTTCGACACCTTCGGAAGCACGCCCGATCCGGGACCGGCCGATGTCGACCGCACGACGGTCGAGGCCAACATCCGATCGACCGGCTATCCGATGGACCACGTCCATCTGGTCGAGGGCGACGTTCGCGAAACCGGCTCCCGCACGAGAACGGGGGCCCTCAGCCTTCTTCGCCTCGACACCGGCCGGTCCGCCAGCACTGCGGCCGAACTGACCACCTTCTGGCCGCGCCTGAACCAGCATGGCGTCCTCCTCATCGATGACTACGGCGATTCAGAAGCGGCGAAGACCGCAGTCGACGAGTTCTTCGGCAATGAAAGCCAGCCTGCCGTGCTGCTCCAACCGGTCGACGACAGCGGTCGCCTCATCGTACGAAGCACCATCAACGCGGTCGTCCCCTGGACCGCACGATACGACCACCACCCGACCGAGTTCGACACCCCGAACCTGTTCGACCGGTTCCCGCAGCTCGTCGACACCGATCCTCGTACCTGCCCGGACCCGCGCCTGCGCAAGCAGGTGCCACACATCTGGCGCACCGACACCCGCGAGGCAAACCAGACCACCGGCGTCATCAGCACCGAAGAAGCTGCCGTGCTCCACGCAGCGGCGACCACCCGCCCCGGACGGGTCGGCATCGAGATCGGCTCCCACTTCGGCTGGTCCACCGCGCACATCGCCGCAGCAGGTATCCAACTCGACGCCGTGGACCCGGCCTTCGGGGATCCGAACCGAATGCGGCAGGTCTCGGAAAACCTCGATGAGTGGATCACCACGGGCAGCGTCCGACTCTGGCCCGGCTTCTCCCCCGGCATCCTGGACGCCGTTGCCGCCACCCGCGACGTCCCCTACGGCTTTGCGTTCGTGGACGGGCTCCACAGCGAAGAGGGCCCAAGCCACGACGTGATCGGCTTGGAGCCGCACCTCGCCGACGACGCGCTCGTGCTGTTCCACGACCTGACCTTCCCCGACGTCGCCTCGGCGGTTCGCCTCCTCAAGAGCCGCGGCTGGAACATCCGGCTCTACAACACGATGCAGGTCATGGCCGCAGCATGGCGGGCCGGGACCCCACCACCGATCTACCGTGGTGACACCGCCCATCCGCACGGGCTGCCGGCCGATCTCCGCGATCTCCCAACCTGACCGGGACCGAGGGAGCCGACACACGGTTTCGCGCCACCGCTCGTCGGATCGACATCGACGGTAGGGCAGACAGGGCAAACAGGGTCGATGAGTTAACCTCAGGTCTTCGTTTGTGACGGCCTGCAACAAGGAGCCCCGTGACCGCCATCTGGGAAGATCAGATCAGCCTGCATTCTCGCGTCGACCCGGTCTTCGACACGGTTGCCCCGGCAGCGACGTGGAAGGACAGCGACGCCCACCCGACCAACTGGGACGCGGAACTCGGGGACGTCTCGCTCGAACTCGAACGGGACCAGGCCGTCTTGCCGACGACCCCCGATCGGGAGGGGTACTTCGGCCCCCACCACTTCTCCTATTGGGCAAGTGGGCTGCGGGACCACCGGAACCTCATGGCCGGCGCCGAGCGCCTCGGGGTGAACGTCCAGCGCTACCTCGACATGGGCTGCGCCAGCGGCCGCGTCATCCGCCACTTCGCTGCGCAGACCCCGGAGATCAAGACGCTGGGATGCGACATCAACCGGAAGCACATCGAATGGGTGACGCAGCATCTCGACCCGAGCGTCGTTGCCTTCCAGAACACGTCGATTCCGAATCTGCCCCTGGCTGACGGCTCGGTCGATCTCGTGTCGGCCTTCTCTGTCTTCACCCACATCGAAGCGCTCGAGACCACGTGGCTCATGGAACTCGACCGAATTCTGGCGCCGGGCGGTATGGCCTGGATCACGGTTCACACCGAGGACACCTGGCTGGAGATGGGCCAGGGCTGGCCGCTCTACAACGCCATCAAGAACCACCCGGACTTCACGGACAACGCCTCACCGATGACCTCGGATCGCGTCGTGTTCCGGTGGAAGAACGACCGCTCGTACTCGAGCAACGTCTTCTACACATGGAACTACCTCGAGCGTGTGTGGGGGCGAATCTTCGACATCGTCGAGACGCATCGTCGCCTGCCCGTCTTCCAGGATGTGCTGGTCCTTCGAAAGAAGGGCTGAGCTCAGAGCGCAGACTTTCGTTCGAGCAGGCGAAAGAGGACATCGACCTCCTCCTCGAGCGCCTGCAGATCCGTTCGAACGTTGTCCATCGCGCCCATCATCCGCCGAGCGGTCGGACCGGCGACGCCTCCGCCCCCTTGGAGGTGCAGGGCGATCCCGTACTCGACGAGCAGTCGGTCGGTGCCACGAAGCAGCGCCGCCCCGTGCATTGCGGCGATCGAGGGGCCGCCGAGCTTGTCGAAGTGTCGATTCTTGATCGACACCTCAGCGAGGCGATACCAGAAGAGCGGTTCGGGAATGACCGTGACGCCGAGCCCACTCGAGCTCAACTGGGCGAAGAGGGAATGGTCCTCCCGGCCGACACCCCAGATTTCGTGGAAGCCACCGATCTGGTCGAAGGCGGACCGGCGCACCAGAGCATTCGTGTCGCCGAAAGCGTTCTCGAGGAAACCGACAGCGCCGACGTCTCCGGCCGGCACGACCCGTTCGAGATTCTCGTGCACCCGATGGTCCGTCCCGTCGACGAACCGGTCGAAGACGCAGGTGTACGCACCGGATCGGCCCTCGTGGTGCGCTG
>CALBVR010000008.1 GCA_937969565.1 uncultured Acidimicrobiales bacterium
CGTTCCTGAAGGACGAACGGTCCGGCACCGATCGGTTCCTGATCGAGCTCGGGGTTCTCGGCGGCGGCGTCGAGCCATGCCGGCGAGCCGACCATGCCGAGCTGCTCGGCGAAGTACAACGGCATGGCAGCGTTCGGGCCCATGGCGTTGATGCGGAAGCTCATGTCGTCGATCTTCTCGATCGGGGTCTCCGGGTCGAAGGCCGGCTTGAAGACGAGCGAGGTGAGCGGGTCGGCGAGGAATGCCTCGATCGTCTTGATCACCGCATCAGCGTTGAAGGGCAGACCATCGGAGAACTCGATGCCGTCACGCAGCTTCACGTCCCACGAGCTGAAGTCGTCGCTCGGGGTCCAGCTCTCGGTCATGTTGTTGTGCCACTGGCCTTCGGCGTCCACCACGACGAGCGTGTCGAAGATCGCCGTCGCCACCATGATCGGGCCGCGGTTCAGGCCCGTGTTGGTTGGGTTGAGCGAACCGGCTTCGGTCTGCATGCCGAAGCGGAGCGTTCCGCCCACGGGAATCTCTTCCACCTCGTCGGCGGACTCGATCTCGCTACCGTCGGCAGTGTCGTCCGCGCCGATGTCCTCGGCGTCCTCTTCGGAACCGGTGTCGGTGTCGGTCGACGTGTCTTCCGCCGACGAGCCGCCGGTGTCGTCGGTTGCGGCGGAATCACCGTCGCTTCCGCCACATGCCGAAGCGATGATCGCAAGCGCAGCGAACAGCGCGACCAGTTTCCGAAAACGACCAGAAGCCATTGGTTTCTTCCCCTTTGCGGCGCCCAGGGTGGATCTGGGGCAGCCCTATGGTTGACGAAGATACCAGCCGGTAGCAAACCGGCACGGGCACCCCATGACGACTGTCAGGTTCCGTGGGAGCGGTCGTAGGCGCTCGTTTGGAAGCGCGTCCACCCGGCCAGGTCGCCTTGCGGATCGAGGATTTCGACGAGCAGCGGATGGCATTGGGCGTCGTCGCTCGAGTGGCTCGCGCTGCAGTCGCCGCCAGGACAGGCGGAGAGCGCACCGAGGAGATCGACCTCGGCGAAGAACTCGATCGTGTCGCCGGGACGGACCGGGCTGGCCTTCATGAAGTACTGGTGGGTGTCCTTCGTGAAGCCGGTGCACATGAACACGTTGAGGACGTCGTGTACGTGCAGTTCGGCCTCCGTCACCGGCAGCCCGGTGTGGGCGGCCACGGCCCGGGTCAGGTTCGAATGACAGCAGTGGTGGTAGTTCGTGTCGTGCAGAAGCCGCTGCGTGTACGGGTCGCAGCGGGTGCCGATCACATCGTGGACGCCGCCGCCATCGTCATCGAACCCGTACCAGCCGAGCGAGTCGTGGGTGATCGTCGCAAGCGGACGCAATGTCGGGTGACTGCTCCACAAGCGGTCACCTTCGGTGACGTGTGTGGCGTGGAACTGACGGGTCTTCCCGCTGTAGAAGCGTTCGGACAGATCGTTGGCGTTCCACAGGTTGAGATCGCCGACCTGCGGTCCGTCGACGCTGACGATCCGGAAGAACTGGCCGGCCTTGACCTCGAAGGTCTCTGCCGATCGCGGGCCGACGAGGACGGAGTCGACGACGGTCGCTCCGGCTCGTGCGGCCGAGTACCAGCCGGCGTCATACGACGGAAGCTCATCGACGTCGTAACAGACGATGGCCGGAGCGGCGCGACGTTCGGCGGCGTCAACGGGTTCGACGGCGGTCACCCGACTCAGCCGGCGGGATTGCGGCCAATGGCACCGAGGTACCGGTCGCCGACCGAAGCATCCTGCGGGACGTCGACGGGCTGGCCGATGCGTCCGGATTCGATGAGCATCTCCTGGCGTTCGAGGACCTGCGCCAACGCGGAGGTTGCGGCGGCTTCGTCGAGCGGCGCTTCGATTCCCCCGGCCTGCGCAAGATCCCAGGTGTGACCGAGCAGATCCCATTGGACGAAGCCGATGAGTGCGTCGACGTCGGGTGCGTCGAACCAGAACGGTCCGGTCTGGTTGAGCACGCCCGCCTGGTCGAGCGTGGCGCTGACCTGTTCACGACATGCGGTCCAGGTGGCGACGGGATCAGACACATCGTCGGGGGCAGAGGGTGCAGCCATTGCCCCGGTTCGGGCGACCGCTTCGACGCCGTTGACGACAGCGCACTGATGTTGGAGGACGTCTCGTCCGGTCCACCCTTCGCATCCGCTGGGGTTGTCCCAGGCGCCGGCCGGCATGCGCCGGACGACGGCGTCGAAGCCATGAAGTGCACTGGTGAAGTTCCGAAGGTTCTCGCTCATGCCCCGAACCTACTCTCCCCACCCTTCCCCCTCCAACGGTGCCTGGCACCATCCCCACCCCAACGTGCCTGGCACCTTTCACACCCCAACGTGCCTGGCACCTTTTGGGTCAGGCGATGGTGCCGTCGTCCATGAGGCGGCCGATTTCGGCGGTGGCGAGGCCGAGCTCGGAGAGGATGGCCTCGGTGTCCGCGCCGAGTGCGGGCGCGGGCGTCGGCTCCACCGACAACATGCCATCGAAGGCCACCGGCGAGCCCGGCGACAGGTAGGAACCGATGCCGGGCTGGTCGACCGTTCGATACAGCTCGCTTTCCTCGGAGCAACGTGGGTCCTCCGCCACCAATTCAAGGAAGCTTTGATAGCGACCCCAGCACACGCCGAGCGCGTCGAACGCCTCAGCCACCTCGGCCAGCCGATGCGACCCCACCCAACTCTGGATGAGCGCCTTGATCTCTGTGCGAGCGGCGAATCGATCGCCCTCGTCGGCGAAGTCCAACCCTGCATCGAGGGCCAGCGCAGCGACAGCGTCGGCGGTTCCCGTCGCCTCGAGGAGCGACCGCCACTGCTTGTTGCTGATCCCGACCGCATACAACCGCTCGGCGTCGGCAGTCGTGAACATGGCACCGAACGCCCCGTACAGGTCGTTGCCGAATCGCTGTCGTTCGGTGCCCAGCACCTGCGCTTCGGCGACGTGCCCCAGCGCCGACACTGCGGCGAGCGCCACGTCGAAGAGGGCGAGGCTCATGCTCGACCCCTCCCCCGTCCGAGACCGGTGACGCTCGGCCGCCAACATCGCCCGCGCCGCCGTCTGCCCGCAGACGAGGTCCCAGGCAGCCA
>CALBVR010000009.1 GCA_937969565.1 uncultured Acidimicrobiales bacterium
GGCAGCATGGCGACCGGCGGCGATGTCGCCAAGGCCATCGTCTGTGGTGCCGATGCGGTGATGCTCGGCGCACCGCTTGCGGCCGCCAGCGAAGCTCCCGGAAAGGGTTGGCACTGGGGGGTGCAGAGCGTGCACCCGACCGTCCCCCAGGGTGGCCGGGTCGCCGTGCCGGTTCGAGGCACCCTCGACGAGATCATCCACGGGCCGTCGCACGCCGATGATGGCGCGCTCAACCTGGCCGGCAGCCTTCGTCAGAGCATGGCCATGTGCGGATACACCGACCTCAAGGACTTCCAGAAGGCCGAGATCCTGGTGCAGCAGTCATGACGGACACTCCCGCTGATCCCGCCGAAGAAACCGTTCTCGTCGTCGATTTCGGCGCCCAGTACGCCCAGCTGATCGCCCGGCGCGTTCGTGAGGCAAACGTCTACTCCGAGATCGTGCCGCACACGATCACGGCGGACGAGGTGCGCGCCAAGGCCCCGACCGGCATCATCTTTTCCGGCGGTCCGAAGTCCGTGCACGTCGCGGGAGCCCCGCAGATCGATCCCGAGGTGTACGACCTCGGCGTCCCCGTCCTCGGCATTTGCTACGGCGCACAGCTGATCGCCCACCAGAACGACGGCACGGTCGGGCGCAACGAGCGCGGCGAATACGGCCGCACCGAACTGACCGTCAAGGATGCCGGCGGCAGCCTCCTCGAAGGAACGCCCGGCACGCAGACCGTGTGGATGAGCCACTTCGACGCCATCACCGACGTCCCGGACAGCTTCGACGTCACCGCATCGACGCCCGATGCACCCGTGGCCGCCTTCGAGAACGCCGACGCCGGGCTCTACGGCGTGCAGTACCACCCCGAGGTCGTGCACAGCCCCTTCGGCCAGCACGTGATCGAACGATTCCTCGGCGAGGCCTGTGGGGCCTCGCAGGCGTGGACCATGGCGAGCGTGATCGACACGCAGGTCGAACTGATCCAACAACAGGTCGGCGACGAAGGCCGGGTCATCTGTGCGCTCTCGGGTGGCGTTGATTCCGCCGTCGCCGCAGCGCTTGTGCACAAGGCGGTCGGCGATCGTCTCACCTGCGTCTACGTGGACACCGGTCTCATGCGCAAGGGCGAGTCCGACCAGATCGTCGAGACCTTCGAGCGTCACCAGAAGATCGAGCTCATCCATGTGAGCGCGGCCGAACGGTTCTTTGAACATCTCCAGGGCGTCATCGATCCGGAGCGGAAGCGCAAGACGATCGGCGAGCAGTTCATTCGGGTCTTCGAAGCGGCCAAGGCCAGTGTCGAGGGCGCGCAGTACCTCGTGCAGGGCACGCTGTATCCGGATGTGATCGAGTCGGGCACCTCCGATGCGGCGAAGATCAAGAGCCACCACAACGTCGGTGGCCTCCCGGACGACATCGAGTTCGAACTCGTCGAGCCGCTTCGCTCCCTCTTCAAGGACGAGGTCCGCGCGGTTGGGACCGAGCTCGGCCTGCCCGACGAGATCGTCTGGCGCCAGCCGTTCCCCGGGCCGGGCCTCGGTGTTCGCATCATCGGCGAGGTCACGCCAGAGAAGGTGGCCGTCCTCCAGGAAGCCGACTGGATCGTGCGTGAAGAGATCCGCCTCGCCGGTCTCGACCGGGAGATCTGGCAGGCGTTCGCCGTTCTGCCCGGCGTGAATTCGGTCGGCGTCATGGGCGACGAGCGCACCTACGCCGACGCCATCATCATTCGTGCCGTCACGTCCGAAGACGCGATGACGGCCGACTGGGCCCGACTTCCATACGAGCTGCTGGACCGGATGTCGAACCGGATCATCAACGAGGTGGCCGGCGTGAATCGGGTCGCCTACGACATCACGTCAAAGCCACCGGGCACGATCGAGTGGGAATGAGCGGTACCGGCGAGTCCAACCCGGCAGAGGACACCATCGCGGCCATGGCCGTGTTCGGGAACATCCTCAACCAGGTCGACGACGAACATCTCGAGCTGGCCACGCCGTGCGCGGATTGGGACGTCCAGGCGCTGATCAGCCACGTCGTGCTCGGCGATGCGTCCATCCCGTTGCTCTTCGACGGTCAGTCACTCGACCTCAGCCAGCCGATCAACCCGTCGATCCTCGGCCCGAACCCGATGGCCACATGGCGGGGCACCGCCCTCGCCGCAATCGAAGCGTTCCGACGTCCGGGAGCGATGGAACAGATCGTCGCACACCCGGTTGGCGATCGTCCGGGCAGCGTCGTCGCCCGGTTCCGGCTCGTCGACGTCCTCACGCATGCGTGGGACCTCGCCACCGCGTGCAGCATCCCGGTCGAACTGCCCGACGAGCTCGCCGAAGCGGCGCTCGAGTTCCTGCAGCCGATGTTCGAACAGATCCGCGGCTCGGAGTACTTCGTGGATGCGGGCACCGTTGAGCCGCCCGAGGGCGCTTCGCCCGGCGTGCGGCTCGTGTCGTTGCTCGGCCGCCGCCCCTGACGGGCGACCGGCTCAGGAGTCGCTGACCCGCGTGCCGCCGAACATCTCGTCGTAGTCGGCGAGCGATGCGGCGATGACCTCGCGGGCATGGGCCGCGCCGTAGGTGCCGACGATCTCAATGCCGTTGGGCTTTTTGCCGGTCATGTCCATCTTGTACGTACCGAAGTAGTGCACGATCCGGTTGACGACGGCCAGGGGAAGCTGGTCGAGTTCGCGGGCGTAGTCGAACACCGTGTCGCTGCCGAGAACGGCGATGATCTTGTCATCCGCCTCGCCACCGTCGAGGACGGAGATGCCGCCCACGACGCGAGCGGGCAGCACGATCTCCGCACGGTCGATCCGCTGCTGGCTCAGCACACAGATGTCGAGGGGGTCGTGGTCGCCCTCCCGGGAGCCGGGGGTGAGCGCCGCCACCCGTTCGCCGCAGTAGGTCTGGGGGACGAACCCGTACAGCGTCGGTGGCAGTGCCGAGGAGCCCTGCGGGCGATCCACCCGGAGATAGCCGGTCTGCTTGTCGATCTCGTACTTCACCGCGTCGAACGGGGTGATCTCGATGTACGCGTCGACGACGTTCGGTGCGTCCGGGCCCGCCGTCAACCCGTGCCAGGGGTGCGCGCGGAAGTAGTCGAAGGTGTCGATCATGCAGTCCCATCGGCGGGAGGCCCCTCGGATTGATGGTGGGGGGCCATATGGGCCATTTGACTCATGTTCGCCGCCGACCTGCCGAATGGACGAAGGGATGGACCGGGATTCACGGCGCGCACAGGAAGCGGACCGCCTCTTCGAGGAACAACGTGCTCGTATCAGCACGCTCGATGCGGCGGGGATCTTCGGCGCGGCCGTGTTCGCGGCTGTCATGTTCTGGGGGCAACCCTTCATCATGGCCTGGTCCGTCGTCCTGTTCTCGCAGGTCGTGTCGGGCTTCTTCACCCGGCGGGTGCGGGAGCCGCTCAGCCGAATGATGGAGATCTGGTGGGTGTCCGGAAGTTCCCTGGCGTGGGCGGCGCTTCCGTTGCTGGCATTCAACGAGGCCGGTCAGGTCGAGGGTGCGTGGGTTCTGACCTCCATTCTCGTGTTCGGTGTCGCAAGTGATGCCGTGTACCTTCCGCAGACCTACGAAAAGAATGTCGTGCTCACCAGCGTGGCCTACTCGATTCCCTATCTCCTCGTGCTTGCGTACCAGGACATGTGGTCGCCGGTGATTCTGGTGTTGGGCATCCTCATCCACGTCGGCTGGGGAGCCGTCGGGATCTCCGGACTGGTCGATGACCTGATCAGTCGACGTGTCGACGCCGTCATCTCCGCCGAGCGCGCCCACCTCTCTGCGCGAACAGACGGCCTGACCGGCCTCCTGAACCGGTCGGGAGTCATGGCGGAGCTGCGCCAACTCGCCGGTTCGGATGCGATCGTGCACTGCGTCTTCGTCGACCTGGACGACTTCAAGTCCGTCAACGATCAACTCGGCTACGAGGCCGGCGATCGTCTGCTCAGCCGTCTGGGGTTGTCGCTTCGCGCCGTCTTCCCGTCCGACTGGAAGGTCGGCCGGTTCGGAGGCGATGAGTTCATCGCCGTCGGGGTCGGGGGAGACCTCGAACACATCGCGCAACAGCTTGCCGCGCTTCGTATCGCACCCGAGACCGGTCTCTTCGCCCGACGCACACGCTTCGTACATGCGTCGGCCGGTATCGCATCGCTTCCCATCCGTGTCGGCGAAGCGGACGAGCTGGTCTCACACGCGAGCGCAGCGGTCCGCGCGGCGAAGTCCCGCGGGAAGAGCACGGTTGTCGTGAGTGATGAGACGTTCCGCGAGAACTTGCGACGCGGTCGGATACGCGCCGCCGCCCTGGAACAGGGGATCGCACGCGGCGAGTTCGTCGGTTTCGTGCAACGCATCGTGGACCTCGACACCGGATTCACTCGCGGGTTTGAGGTCCTCGCACGCTGGCAGCGGGACGACGAACTGGTACCCCCGGGTCTGTTCCTCGAACAGGTGGAGCGGCAACACCTGCAGCGCGAACTGGATCGAGCGATGTTGGATCGAGGGATCGAGCTGCTGCAGTCGCTCGACGCGCAGGGGCGCACCGACCTGACCGTGTCCGTGAACCTCTTCGCCTCGCATCTGCTCGATGGCGGCCTGCCGGACTTTCTGCGGGACCGGCTCGATGGCGCTGGCGTGGACGCCGGTCGTCTCGTGCTCGAGGTGACAGAGTCCGATGATCTCTCCGTCGGCGACGTGGCGCTCGAGGTTGCAAACGAACTGCGAGAGATGGGCATCGGCCTGTCCATCGACGACTTCGGGACCGGCTACTCCTCGATGACGCAGCTCCTGAGCTTCCCCTTCACGGAGATGAAGCTCGACCGCTCACTCGTCGATCGCGTTGGCGCGCCCGATGCCGACGATCTCCTCAAGGCATTGTGCGACTTCGGACGGCGCCACGGGCTGCAGGTGGTCGCCGAAGGCATCGAGGGAGATCGGCAGCTGGAAGCCATCCGCCGACTGGGGGTCGCGGTCGGTCAGGGCTTCCACTTCCACCGGCCGACCGCCGCAGAGGCAGCGCTTGCCGAACTGGCCTCCGAGGTGACGACCAGAGGTCTGTCGGCCGCCTGACTCAGTTGTCGAGCAGCGGTTGGTCGAGCGCGATCGATCCGTTCGGGTTCTGCACGGTAAGTCGACCGTCGACCACCCGGTAGACCGTCGTGGCGCCGTCGGCGCCGACGTTCGTCGCCTCGAAGCCGCCGGCGACCTCGACCGCGGGCAGGGTGATCGACTCCGCCGTCGAGCGTTCGGCACCGTGATACCAGAGCGCCCCGTCCTCATCGGCGCAGATCCAGAGGGCGAATCGTTCGGTGGCGTCGATGAGCACCGGACGAAGTGTTGCCCCGTCGCGGTCGGCGACGGCCTCGGCCGCGCACCCGCCCAGCGCAAGCCCCAGGGGAGAGTCGCCGCCGGCGGCTTCACGCTGGGCCTGCTCCACGACATCGTCCACGGTGTCGGGTGAATCGCCGAGGTCGACCGTGACGGTCCAGCCCGCGGCGACGTCCCGGCCGTCACCATCAGACGCGCGGCCGAGCGCGAACACGGCGCCATCGAATTCGACGACCGACCAGAATTCCTGGCGGCCCTCGACACGGAGTTCGTCGGAGTCACGAGTGGTCCAACGCTCCTCAGAAGGGTCGTCGGCGGTGATCAGCTGCCAGATGGCTCCGTCGACCAGTCCCTGAGTGAGGGCTGCGGTTCCGGCAATCTCCGCCGTGATGCCGAC
>CALBVR010000010.1 GCA_937969565.1 uncultured Acidimicrobiales bacterium
GCTTCAGCTCGTTGACGATCTCCCGCAGACTCGAGGAATACTCCTCACGGGCAGACGACCGGGTGTTGGCGACGAGCGTGTCCCGCATGTGCGAGATCAGTTCGGAGTAGCCGGATTCGGCGTTCAGTTCCGCATCGTTGGACTCGATTGCCATCCGTCGCAGGACGGTCGACACCGGAATGATCGGGACGTCGAGCCCGCGGCGTTCGAGGTGCCCCTTGTTGAGCTCGACGATGCGTCGCCACTGCGGATAGAAGTCGATCTTGGGCATAACGAGCGTGACCCGTTGGCACATCGAGATGACGACGTCGAGGAAGTCCAGTTCGGGCGCCGTCAGCTCCTGCGAGGCATCCGAGACGAACAGCACGGCGTCGGCCGACGGGAGCACGCTCATCGTCAAGGCGCTGTGGGTGGATCCGAGTCCGCCGACACCGGGTGTGTCGATGAGTGCGAGGCCGCCAGCGAACAATTTCCGGGGAAGCCCGACCCGCACGAGCGCGACCGTGTCGGCGTCGGTCGCCGTCGGTGGCTCGCTCACGTAGCTCGGAATGTCCTCGAACTCGATCTCGCGCATTCGCCGCTTGGTCTCGTCTTCTTCGAGCTTGTAGACGACCGCCACCATCGGTTCATCGGCATTGCGGATCTCGAGCGGCTTCGCCGTGGCCACGTCGTCGTCGACCGGGCACAACGGGGCGTTGGCGATGGCGTTGACCATCGAGCTCTTGCCCATCTTGAACTCGCCGACGACCGCCACCGTGCAGGTCTGGTCGGCGAAGCGGTTTGCGGCCGCGTGCGTGCGCTGGTTGAGATCGGGCCGATCCGCCGCGTCAGCGAGACGAAGAATCGCCTTCGCCGGCTGCAGGTCGTTGGTGTCGGTCGAGCCGCCGGAAGTGGACGTCGCAGTCATGCAGCTCAGGCGTCCAACTCGATCGCCGCTTCGTCGGCGGCAATCTCCATCGCCTCGGCCTGCAGGTCGGCGCTGTCGACCACCTGCGCTTCGAGCGGCTCGTCGAATGCCGGCTCCTCGACGGGAGCGGCCGTGTTGTTGACGTTGGCCGTCTGATCGCCGGTGACGTCGTTTGCGTCCCCGACAGTGGCCTGCACATCGCCCCCGGCATCGATTCCGACCTGTGTGCCCGAGCCGACGTTGGCGTCGCCTCCCGCCTCCACGTTGGTCGCATCGCCGCCCACGGCGAGCGCATCGAACTCGGAATCGTTGACGAGCACGTTGCCGTCGCCGATCGCCGAGTCCTCGATCGCCACGTCGCCACCGGCCTGCACGCCATCCACCTGCCCGGTGTTGACGGCCGAGTCGGACACATCGCCGCCGACCACCACTGCGCCGTCGTCACCAACGTTCGCGGTGTTCGACACTTCCTGGTCGAAGTCGACATCGCCCTCAGCGAGAATCGTCGTGTTCACACTCTGATCGACGATCTGGTCGCCCTCGTCGATGTTGGTCACGTTGGTGACCTCGGTGACGTGGCGGACGACGGTCACCTGGTCCGGGGCCGCAGCTTCCTGCGTGATGATCTGTTGCACCACGGGTGCCGGCTGATTGGCGATGGCCTCACGCAGCGGCTCGAGTTGCGCCTGTTGTTGCACCGTCAGCGATTCGCTGAGCTGGGCGATCGCCTGCTGCAGGTCCTCGGGCGTGACACCCTCGTACCCGGCGGACTCGATCGCCTCGAGCGATTCGGCGATCAGATCGACCGCCTCGTCCTGTGCCGCATTGGGATCCGGGACTTCGTCCGTGAGCAGGTCCCAGATGATGTCCCCGATGGCCTCGAGATCTTCCTGTCCAACCATGTCGGTCTCCTCCTCGTCACCCCAAACGCTACGAGTCCGCTTCCCCCATGGAATCGGGGACAACCCCTATTCCCCCGGGGGTCCAATCGGGTGCCAACCGTCAGTCGAAGGGAACGTCGTCCTCGAACGTTGTCACATCGTTCAACTCGGCGACCTCATCGGCGACATCGCCGGTGTGCGGCTCGTCCGCCACGAAGCCGTCATCGATGTCGATCGGATCGACCGACGGCTCGGTCAGCCCGTCCGTCACCGGTTCGGGGAACGAGTCGTCCAGCTCGAACGCCGGGCCGCCTTCTGGGGCATCCACACCGTCCACGGCCTGATCGAGCGGATCGCCCGATTCAAGGTCGAATTCCAGCGATTCCGCCGTGTCCTCATCGAGGAACGGGTCATCGGTGTCCGCCATCTCATCGAGGGACAGCTCCGAGGCGCCGTGCTCGGCCCACAGGCCGGGCAGCTCGTCGATGTCGATGGAAACGACCGTGTCGAGGCCGGCGGACGGGTCGAGCCGGGCGGCCAGAGCCGGTGGCAGGGCGTCTGCGGTCAGCTGCAGCGACATTTCGACATCTGCCGTGTCGAAATCTTCGAAACCGCGGGCAGGCAAATAGCCCCCAGGGTCAGCGAGGTACGCCGCCCTCTCGGTGGGTTCCCGCAGAAGATCCTCCACGAGCCGCAGAAAGCTGGTCACGGTCTGCACGGTACCGACGCCTTCGGGAACCGCAATAGGGGTGTTCACCGATCCACCCCCGGTCCCGACGAGCCGACTCCACATGGCGGCGTGAGCGCGGCTAGATTCGGCGCCGCGGCCCGCTCCCCACCCCGGGAAACGGCCGGAATGGCTGGACCCCGGCACGACGGGGTGGAAAAGGGACGGAACTGGTGGGCTATCAGCTGGGAGTGGATCTCGGAACGACGTACTGCGCTGCCGCAGTGCATCGAAACGACCGGGTGGACATCGTGACGCTCGGAAACCGGGCATCGTCGGTCCCATCCGTCGCCTATCTCCGGGAAGACGGCGAAATGTTGGTCGGCGAATCGGCCGAGCGACGTGCATCGGGCGACCCGCAGCGGGCCGCCCGGGAGTTCAAGCGCCGCGTCGGCGATCCCGTGCCGGTCGTACTCGGTGGCGAGACCTTCGCCGCCGAGGAACTGATGGCACGCCAACTCCCGCCGATCATCCGCATCGTCAGCGAACGCCAGGGCGCCGCCCCGGACGCCCTCACGCTCACCGTCCCCGCCAATTGGAGCGCGCATCGCCGATCGGTCTTCACCGCCGCGCTTCCGATGGAACAGCTGCCACCGCTCAACATCATCACGGAGCCCGAGGCGGCGGCCATCCACTACGCCCAGAACGAGCGCATCGAGCCGGGTGAGGTCGTTGCCGTATACGACCTTGGTGGAGGCACGTTCGACGCCGCCATCCTGCGCCGAACCGTCGATGGGTTCGAGGTGCTCGGCACCCCGGAAGGCATCGACCGGCTCGGCGGGATCGACTTCGACGCCGCCGTGTTCTCCCACGTCGATCGGGTCCTCGATGGTGCATTGGCGGAACTCGACGCTTCCGATCCGATCGTCGCCGCAGGCATCGCCCAGCTGCGGGCGAGCTGTGTCGAAGCCAAAGAAGCGCTGTCCGAAGAGAGCGACACCGAAATTCCGGTGATGCTTCCGGGCCTGCGCACCGAAATTCGGATGACGCGAGCCGAGCTCGAGGCGATGATCCGACCGGCGCTCAACGATTCGGTGGGCGCGCTTCGCCGGGCGCTTTCCTCGGCCGAGGTCCAGCCCGACGAGGTGACCGTCGTCTTGTTGGTGGGCGGAAGCTCGCGCATCCCGCTCGTTGCCCAGATGGTCGGCTCCGAACTCGGGCGCCCCGTGGCCGTCGATGCCCACCCGAAGCACGCCATTGCGCTCGGCGCCGCCCTGGCCCCGCACCCCGCCGTTGGTGGCGCAGCAGCACCGGCGACGCCCGTCGCTCCCGCCGCCAATCCGGTCACCCCGGCCACGCCGCCCACGGAAACCCCAACGGTCACCACGGCCGCCGATCCCGAGCCGAGCCCAGTGGTCCGCCCGGCGAACCCTGCCGCAACATCGGCCGCGACGGTCATCTCGAATCCGGCGCCCGAGCCGGTGGCCCCGACGCCGGAACCAGTCGTGGCCGCACCAACGCCGACGCCGGCTCCCACGCCCGCACCGGCACCGGAACCCGCCGCACCGCCAACTGCTGAGGCTCCCACCGCTCCGGTGACCGCGCCGACGCCAGAACCGGCCGGCACCCCGCCACACCAGCCGGTCGAACCGGTCGTCACTCCGGGAGACAACGGAACCCCGTTCACCCCGAATGAACGGAAGCTCCCGATCCCCGCAATCGCCGGCGCTGCAGCAGCGCTCGTCGCCCTCGCCATCGTCGCATTCGTCGTCCTGAGCGGCGGCGACGACGGCGGAACGGACGTCACCACGGCCGCCGACGACACGACCGAGACCACTTCGGCGCCCACCACCGAGGCACCGACCACGACGGCCGCGCCCACGACCACCGCAGAGCCGACCACAACAACGTCCACGACCACGACGACCACCACAACGACAACGACCACGTTGCCGCCGAACCCCTGTGACGAGCTCGTGGCGCCATTCGTCTGCATGGATGAGATCACGAACGTCGATGGCCGCCTGTCGGTTGCGTTCACGGCCAACGGCTTCACGCCGAACACCAGCGTCGACCACATCCACTTCTATTTCAATGTCGGTGTGATGGCCGACAATCCGCTCAACGCCGGCAACAGCGGCCCAGCGCCCGGCAACTGGGTGATCTGGGATGCCCCGAACCCGGCCACGCCGTACACCGTTCAGCAGGCCATCGACGCCGGAGCCACCGAACTGTGTGCGCTCATGGCGGGGTCGATCCACACGGTGAACCTCGGAACCGGGCACTGCACCAACATCGAAGACCTGCTCGCCGGCTGACCAACAGGGTTCGAATAGGGGAAACCACCGATGGGGGTTTCCCGGCCATCGAAGAGACTCTCACCAGGCAAGGTTGCCGTTTTGTGGTGCAACGCATCAGGGCGACTGCGGAAATGGGAGAACGAACGTGTCCTACGACCTGGGGATCGACATCGGTACCAGCTACAGCGCGGCGGCGGTCCGAAGGGAGAGCGGCGCGGTCGACGTCGTTGGTCTGGGTTCGATCTCGGACTCGATGCCATCCGTCGTCTACCTGTCCACCGACGGCTCCATCCTGATCGGGGACGCCGCCAACCGCCGGTCGGTCACCGATCCGCAGGGTGCCGCCCGCGAATTCAAGCGGCGCCTCGGCGACTCGACCCCAATCATTCTTCGAACCTCGCCGTTCTCAGCCGAGCAGCTCTACGCACGCATGCTCGAGCACGTCGTGCAGCGGGTCATCGAGCGCGAACAGGGACCGCCGCGATCAACGGTCGTCACCCATCCCGCCAACTGGGGCCCCTACAAGCTCGAACTGTTCCAGCAGGCCCTGCGCATGTCGGATCTGCCCGCGACGGGCCTCACGGAGCCGGCAGCGGCCGCGTGGGCGTACGGGGCCGAGGACCGGGTGCCCGTTGGCACCAAGCTTGCGGTCTACGACCTTGGCGGCGGCACCTTCGATGCCGCCGTGCTCGAGAAGACGTCCACCGGGTTCGAACAACTCGGCGAAACCACCGGGATCGAACACCTCGGAGGCGTCGACTTCGACGCGGCGGTGCTCCAATGGGTGAAGGCGAGCATCGGCGACGCCTGGCCGACGGACCCGGACGACCCGCAGCTACCGACCTCGATGCTCCACCTGCGTCGATCGTGCAGCGAAGCGAAGGAATTGCTGTCCTCCGAGCAGGACGTGACCATCCCTGTGCTCCTGCCCGGGGTCGACACCACCCTCACGCTGACCCGTCCCGAATTCGAGAACATGATTCGGCCGAAGATCGACGACTCGATCACTTCGCTCGAGTCCGCACTCGCTTCCGCGGGTGTGTCCGGCAACGAGACGACGATCGTCCTCGTCGGCGGGTCGTCCCGAATTCCACTCATTCGCGAGGAGCTCGAGCATCGGTTCGGTCCGGTCGTGGCGAACGACGTGGACCCGCTGTACGCCATCGCCCGGGGTGCCGCGGTCGCCGCCAGCGTGCAGTCCGGTGCTCATCGCCCGGCTGCTACGGCGCCGGTCGCACCCGTCGAACCAAGCGCTCCGGAAGTTGTGGACACGATTCCGCCGGCCGCCGCTGCACCGGTCGTCGAGTCGGTCGAGCCGACCCCGACACCGGCACCGACCCCCGCCCCGGAACCCGAACCGTCGGCACCCGTCGCGGCGACACCACCCGTCGACCTCCGATCCGACCCTGAACCGGCGCCCACAGCAGCACCAGCGTCAGATGGCGCCGGCGGACTCCCCGGCTGGTTCATCCCTGCTGCCCTCGGTGCCCTCGTGGTGTTGGGCGCACTCGGCTTCCTGCTCACCCAAGGTGGCGGCGACGGCGAATCCGACGTCGAGGTGGCTGGCAACGCCGAAGTCTCCGACGAGGCCGACGTCGATGAAGACGCTCCGGAGGACAACGACGATGGCGACAGCGCAGCGGTAACGGACACGGCGATGTCGGTGGCATCGGCCGAGGGCATGGTCGAGGTGACCGGTGGCGAGTACACGCTGGGAACCGATCGTCCCGAAGCCAACGATTCCGAGACCATCACCCAGACCGGAGTCAACGTCTCCCGGTTCTTCATCGACACCACCGAGGTCACGAACGATCAGTGGAAGACCTTCGTCGACACTGCCGGAGCGGCCCTCCCCTCGTCGTGGGGACGGTCAGGCTTTGCCGCGGACCGCGGTTCGCATCCCGTGGTCGGCGTGAACTGGGAATGGGCGGTCGCGTACTGCCAGGCACTCGACAAGCGACTGCCGACGGAGACCGAGTGGGAGGTCGCCGCTCGCGGGGCCGAAGCTCGCATCTACCCATGGGGCGACGACGTCGCCTACGGCGGACTTCCGGACATCGACGACACGTATCCGGTGGCTTCCGTCGCTGCGAACGTGAGCCCCGTCGGAGCGTTCGACATGGTCGGCAATGCCTGGGAGTGGGTGGCCGACACCTACGACGATCGGGTGAACCCGGACTTCCGGGTCCTGCGCGGTGGCCAGAACGGCTACCTCCGCGAGACGATGACCCGCCTCCCGGTCGATCCGCAACGCTCCAATGCGTTCACGGTTGCCGGCTTCCGGTGTGTGGCCGACGACGTGGATGCATCGGTTCCCGCACTCCAGTTCCGCCCCGACTACACCGTGCCGGACGTGACCAACGAGCCGATCGCAGTCAACCTTCCCGAAGGTGTCCTCATCCAGGACTCGTTCACCGACTCGACCTCCGGATGGATCGAGGAAACCGAAGAGGATCGGCGATTCGGCTACCACCCGAATGAGTTCTTCCATCTCGAGACCAAGGCGCCGAACACCGAGGTCATCGCGATCAGCCCGGTCGCGGCCGAGGGCGGCCGACCACTTGAGGTGCAGGCGTCGGCGTTCGTCGAACCGAACAACACGAACCCGGATGGCACGTTCCTCTACGGCGTGATCATCGGCAACGACTCGATGGGCGCCAACGTGTCCTTCCTCGTCGACCCTCGCCGGAACCTGTTCTCGGTTCGCCAGCGCCAGGCGGACGGCACCTACAGCGTGCTGGAGGACGTGCAGCGGTCGATTCCCGACGACGTCGAGCTGACCGTGAGCCGGGACGGTGATCGGTTCGAGTTCCGGCTGAACGGTGCCGTGGTCACGACCCGAACCATCGAGAACGTGATGGGCACGGGCGCCGGCCTGGTGGTCCTTTCGGACGCCGACTCGACGAAGGTGCACATCCACTACGAGGACTTCGCAGTCTCCTATCTCGATGAGGCGGGCTCATGAACCATCAACTCGGTATCGACCTCGGTACCACCTTCACGTCGGTCGCCCGAGCGGAGGGCGGCTCGATCGAAGTGGTCTCGCTGGGCGAGCGGCAGGCAGCGCCACCGGCAATGATCTTCGTGGAACCGGATGGAACCTTGATCCACGGCGACATGGCGTACCGTCGGGGCGCGGCAGAACCCGATCGGCTGATCTCGGACATCAAGCGCCGGCTCGGCACCTCGACGCCGTTCCTCGTCGATGGCACGAACCATCGGGCGGAGACCCTCATGGCCGCACACCTCCAGTGGGCGTACGACCGCGCAGTCGATGGTCGCGACGCTCCCGATGCCGTCGTCCTGACACAGCCCGCGTGTTGGTCCGACAAACAACTGCTGGCCTTCCGCCGGGCGGTCGAATCCACCACGGTCCCCAACGTCTCGTACCTGACCGAGCCCCACGCTGCCGGTGCGTTCTACAGCCGCCAGGCGGAGCACAACGTCGGCGACGTCGTCGGCGTGTACGACCTCGGGGGTGGAACATTCGACGCGGCGGTGCTTCGCCGCACCGCGTCCGGCTACGAAATCCTGGGAGCGCCGGCCGGCGAATCCCACCTCGGTGGGCTCGATCTCGACCTCTCCATGCAACATCTGGTCCAAACCAAGCTCGGACGCACCTGGACCGAAGCGGAACTTGCCGGCGGCGCCGCGTTCGATCGTTCCCTCCTCGCGCTGCAGCGCGAGTGCACCGCAGCAAAGGAAATGCTCTCGGACGCATCCTCGACGGTGCTCCCGCTCGTGCTGCCGTCCGGAGCGATCGACGTCGAGGTGACTCGGCGGGAGTTCGAACAGTACGTCGACGACGCCATCACGGAGTCGGTCGGTGTGTTTCGTCGGGTCCTGCAGTCGGCAGGCGTGGCGCCCGCGGACCTCTCCGCGGTGCTGATGGTTGGCGGTTCCACCGCCGTACCGCTCGTCCAGCAGCGTGTCCGCTCGCTCGTCGGCGACGACGTCCTGATGTTCACGACCGATCCGCGCAATGCCGTCGCCAAGGGCGCCGCCATCACGGCCAACGAACTCGTCGGTAGCACTGCTCCTGCTGCTGCACCGGCGGCAGCCCCAGTGGAACCTGCGTCCGCTCCTACGCCAGCGCCCGAGGTCGATCTGCGAACGCCGGCGGCGGCCGTGGTCGGAGCTGCACCAGCGGCTGAGTCGGGCTCCAACCCGCTCGCGATGCGTGGTGTGCAGGTGCTGCTCGGCGTGCTTGTGCTCGGCGTGCTCGGCTTCCTGCTGTTCCGTGGCGGCGACGACGAGCCGAGCACGACCGCAGACGCAGCGATCGATGATGCGGACGTGGCCGGCGCTGTGGAAACCACTGCGGCGGCGAACCCCTCTGCCGCCGAACTGCTCGAAGAGGTCGAGGTCGAGATCCCACTCGCTTCCGCCGAAGGCATGTCGGCGATCCCGGCAGGCGATTGGACGCTCGGTGTGGAAACCCCGGGCCGGGAGGCGCTGTCGACCCGAACGGTGTCGCTCGAAGCGTTCAGCATCGACACCACCGAGGTCACCAACGCGGCCTACCTGCCGTTCGTGCAGCTCGAGGGCGCTCCGGCACCCTCCGGGTGGTCGGGCGGCCAGTTCGCCGACGGAGAAGAGGACTTTCCTGTCGTCGGCGTCGAGTGGGCCTGGTCGCAGGCGTACTGCGCTGCACTGGGCAAGCGACTTCCGAGCGAGGCGGAATGGGAAGCGGCAGCCCGCGGCACCGAAGCCGGCCTCTATCCCTGGGGTTCGGACGAACCGCTGGTGGACTTCGATGCCCGAGGGCGCGAACCGGTGGGCACGGTCGAGGCCAATGTCAGCTCGCTCGGCGTTCAGGACACGGTGGGCAGCGTCTGGGAATGGGTGGGCGACCCGATCGAGCTCACCCCAGAAGCCTCACAGGTCGTCCGCAAGGGCGGCGAGAACGGCCGGATCGACGAAGACCTCGGCGCGGCGATCCGCCAGGTCGTGCAGCAAACCAACCAGGCAACCATCGATCAGACCGGCTTCCGGTGTGCTGCCGACGAGACCGATCCCGACACCCCGGCCGGCGAGTTCATCAACGACCTCGTCGCCCCTCGCGAACTGGCGGCAGCGACCCGTTCCAGCGAGGTCAACGACAGCTTCGTCGAGGACGAGTTCGAAGACGTGAACAGCGGCTGGTTCGATGTGACCGCCGATGGATGGCGTATCGGCTACCACGCCCCGACCTGGTATCACGTCGAAGCCACGACTCCGAACGCGCAGGTGATGGCGCTCGGCGGATACAGCTACGACAACGTCGCCGTCGAAACGTCGGTGTTCGTCGAGAGCACGGACACCTCGGATGGCCAGTTCCGCTACGGCCTGGTCTTCCGGGCGAGCGGTGGCCTCGAGCCTTCAGCGACAGGCTATGGCAACGCCCGACCCATCGATTTCTACGCCTTCGTCATCAACCCCCGCAGCCAGACCTGGCAGCTGATCCACGAGGACGAACTCCCCTACCGGGTCATCGCCGAGGGCGCGTTGCCCCCTGGAGTCAACGGTTTCGACCCGAACCGTCCGGACACGATTCGGGCGGAGATGGTCGACGTGACCATCACCCTGTGGGTCAACGGGCAGGAGATCACGAGCGTCGACACGCGAGGATTCCACCCGGCCGGCGATGTCGGGTTCTTCCTTGAAACCTTCGACGAGACGAAGGCCCACATCCACTACGAGAACATGTTGATCACCCCCCTCGGCTGAACCGGCGACCATCCGGGCTCCGGTCTGACAACCAGGGGGAATTTTCCTAGAATCATGCATCTGCGGGGCGACCTGCGGGCGTATCCCTGGGGAATGGCACTCTTGGCAACTTCTGAACTGAGAACCGAGGACACGGCGCACTCGCTGGCCGTGGCAGAGCTCGAACGAGCCTTTGCCACTGGTCCCGAGTCGTTGTTGCGTGACGCGTACGACCTGTTCGGGTCGCTCGTGTACTCGCTGTGTCGCCGATCCGTCGACGACGCGGCCGCGGCCGACATCACTCAGGAAGTCTTCATCGCTGCGTGGAAGAACCGTCACCGGTTCGACCCTGCCCGCGGCGGTCTGGCTCCCTGGCTGACCGGCATCGCTCGGAACAAGGTCATCGATCACTTCCGAGCGCGGGGGCGGGAAGATCGACGGGTGGAACAAGCCAAGCACGCCTTCATCGAAAGCCCGGGGGAACTCGAGGACGTTGCCTTGCGCATGCTCCTCGTGGACGCCATCGACACGCTCCCTGAGCGTGCACAGACCATCATCTCGATGGCGTTCTTCGAAGATCTCACTCACGTCGAAATCTCGGCACGGACCGGCATTCCGCTCGGCACCGTGAAGAGCGACATTCGCCGAAGCCTCGAACGGCTTCGCCACGGACTGGGGTATGCCCATGGCTGACATCGAACTGAAGGACTGGGTCGAACTCAGTCGTTCCGTCACGGATGAGGATCGGGAGCGAACGGCTCCCCCTCCGGATCTCTGGACTCGCATCGAGGCGGGCTTGGGCGAGGCCACGGCGCCGTCGGCCACGTCCGAGACGCTCACGGCCGACGACCATTCGTTGCCGTCCGAGCCGACTCCGGTGATCGACCTCACGCAGGAACGTACCCGCCGCGCCCCACGTGCCCGTCGCCGGGTTCGCCGGTATGCGGCCATGGCCGCCGCTGCGGCGGTCACCGTCGCCGTCCTCGGTGTGTCGGCCATCATCGGCCAGGACGATACGAGCTCCTACATCGCGCAAGCCACGAACACCGAACTGCCCGAAGCGTTCGACGGCACCGCGGTGGCCTCGGTGAACTCGGACGCCACGCAGATCTCGCTCGAGTTCTCCTCGGATCTGCCGTCGGCCGAACCGGTCGAGCTGTGGTTGATCAAGCCGGACCTCTCGGACATGGTGTCGCTCGGCCTGGTGCAGGATGACGGCACGTTCGTCGTCCCCGAGGGTTTCGACGTCAGCGAGTACTCGGTCGTGGATCTCTCGATCGAACCGAACGACGGCGATCCGACTCACAGCGGCCGCAGCATCCTGCGTGGTCAGCTGCAGTCCACCTGATTGCGTTTGCGATCTCTCAGCTGGGTAGGGCGCTGATCGTCATTGCCCGAATGCCGAGTCCCATGATGAAGAGGCCGCCGAGGCCGTACAGCAGGTACCGGTACTGGGCGAGCTGCCGGTAGCCGATGATCAGGCCGACGGCGAGCAGCGTCAGGAAGCCGTAGAACATGTGGGTCTGGTCCACGTCCACGTCTGAGCCGGCCACGAGCAATGCCCCCAGGGTTACCTGGACCGCAACGACGGCGTGAGCGATGTGCACGGCGACCCACATGGCCTTGGAGCGAACGCCCTCGACCCAATTCGCGGCGAGCACCCAGGCCCCGGTCAACCCATTGGCGATGACGGCGACCCACGCAAGAATGTCGTGGAGGCGGGCCATGTCAGGCGATGGCCTCGCCGTCCCGCAGCGCGGCAATCTCGTCTTCGCCGAAGCCCCAACGTGCGAGGGCTTCATCGGTGTGCTGCCCGGCATGGGCCGGTGGAGTCGGCACTGCGGGTGGCGTGCGGCTGAACCGGGGTGCCGGCGCCGGCTGGTCCACCCCGGCCACGTTGACGAACGTCGAGCGCGCCTGGTTGTGCGGATGCACGATCGCTTCCTCGGGTTCCAGCACCGGCGCGTAGCAGGCGTCGGAGCCCTCGAAGACCGCGTCCCACTCATCCCGGGTGCGCTCAGCGATTCGGGCCGCGATCCGTTCTTTGGCCGCCGGCCACGCCGAACGGTCGTGCTGTTGGTCGAAGTCGGCGGGATCGAGTTCGAGCCGTTCGAACAGCTCCGCGTAGAACTGCGGTTCGATGCTGCCGATGCTGACGAACTTGTTGTCGGCCGTCTCGTACACCTCGTAGAAGTGGGCCCCGGTATCGAGCGTGTTGCCGCCTCGCCCGCCGTCCCAGAGGCCCATTGCCTTGAACGAGTACATCATTGCGGCGAGCAGAGCGGCGCCGTCGACCATTGCGGCGTCGACGACCTGGCCGGTTCCCGACGTCCGGGCTTCGGTCAGGGCTGCGAGCACACCGACGGCGAGCAGCATGCCGCCACCGCCGAAGTCGCCAACGAGGTTGACCGGCGGGACCGGCCGCTCGCCGGCCCGACCGATCATCGACAACGTGCCCGAAAGCGCGATGTAGTTGATGTCGTGGCCGGCCCGGGGCGCCATGGGTCCGTCCTGTCCCCAACCGGTCATCCGGCCGTAGACCAGCGCTGGATTGCGGGCGAGACAGTCGTCGGGTCCAACGCCGAGGCGTTCGACGACGCCGGGCCGGTATCCCTCGATGAGCACGTCCGCCTGTTCGACGAGCCGGAGTACGGTTTCGACCCCTTCGGGGTGCTTCATGTCGACGGCGATGGACTGCCGGTTCCGGTTCAAGACGTCGGCGGGAGGTGCGTCGGGGTCTCCGCCTCGGGCGGCGCTGGCGCGGTCAACCCGCAGCACATCGGCGCCGAGGTCGGCGAGCACCATGGCACAGAACGGTCCGGGACCGATCCCGGCGAGTTCGACGATTCGTACGCCTTCGAGTGGTCCGGGCATCACGCCACCTCCTGGCTCGCGCCGACGGCGAGGCTCGTCACGGCGGAGACGACCATGGGCATCTCCGTGATGGGTATGTCGTGGCCCATGCCTTCGACCTCGATGTATTGGGCTCCCGGGATCAGTTCTGCCGTGTGCCGTCCGCCGCTGGCCCCGATGAGCGTGTCGGCGTCGCCGTGGATCACGAGCGTCGGGCGCCGGATCGTGGCGACGGCGTTCGAGCGATCTCCGGAGGCGGCGATGGCGGCGAATTGCCGGTCTCCGCCTCCTTCGGGGTGGGATCGGTCCCAGTTCGTACCGCACAGTTCTGCGAATTCGTTGGGATCCCAGGTGTCCTTGGTGCCCCACATGTGTTTGCCCGCAACCCCGGCGGCGATCGCTTCTTCGCGGGTCGTCGGTGCCGGGGCGGTGAGGAGCTCCCAGGCTTCGGGGGTCGGCATGCCAACGTCGGGATGGCCGGTCGTGGAGGCATAGGAGGTCATCGATGCGACGAGTTCGGGCCGCTCCGCTGCGAGGGTTTGGACGATCATCCCGCCCATCGAGATACCGAAGATGTGGGCAGGCTCGTCGCTGAGGTGCTGGATCAGCTGGGCGGCATCGTCCGCCATGTCGGACAGCGTGTACGTGGCGTCGGCCGGGAAGATGGTGGACAGGCCGCAGTCGCGGTTGTCGTAGCGGACGACATGAAACCCGCGGTCGACGAAGGCCTCGCAGAACTCCACCGGGTACATCGTGAGCTGCGATGTCAGACCGTTGACCAACAACAGAAGCGGATCTTCCGGGTTGCCGAAGGTCTCGTGGTAGATCGACCGGTCGGCGAGTTCCAGTACGGGCATTGGTCACCTCTTCGCAGCGGATACGCGGAGGTAGAGTCTTGCCGATGTGCGCTGCCGACGCTCGATCAGAACCCGATTTCGTCGACCGCCGCTTCGCCGAGTTGACGATCGATCAGCTGCACGAGATCTACTGGCTCCGTTCGCTGGTGTTCGTCGTGGAGCAGGCCTGCATCTACAACGACGTCGACGGCCGCGACGCTGAGCCGGGAACCACCCATCACTGGCTGGCCGCCGAGGATCGGATCGCCACCTACGCCCGCTCGCTCGACGACGGCGACGGGGTCCTGCGAATCGGACGCGTTGTGACCCATCCGGAGCATCGGGGAACCGGGCTCGCGGCCGCGTTGGTACGCCACATCGGCGGGACCCACTCCGGACCGATCGTGCTCGACGCGCAGAGCCATCTGGTTCCGTGGTACGAGTCACTCGGCTACGTGGTTGCCGGGGCCGAGTTTCTCGATGACGGCATCCCGCACAAGCCGATGTCCCGGCGGTGAAATTCACATCCGGCGGAGAAGCTCTGCCTTCTTCGTTTCGAACTCGGTGTCGGTGAGCACTCCCTGACGTCGGAGTTCATCGAGCTTCGCGATCTGTTCGGGAATGCCGGCGGCCTCTCGGGCGCCGGCGCTTGCGGCGCCGATGCGGTCGAGGCGTCGGTCCTCGAACGCCTCTTTCTGGGCATAGATCTCGGCCTGCACTCGGTTGGGCTTGCGCACGTTGGTGAAGGTCTGCCGGCCGCCCTCGCCCGCAGATTCGATGCCGAGATCGCCGGAACCGGCGAGCCGCTCGAAGACCGACTGATTGAAGAACACCGTGTTGATCCGGTCGAGGGGGATCTCGATTCCCTCCTTGGAGAGCACGCCGGATCGGGAGATCACGCGCTCCGTCGTGACCACGAACTCCGTAGTGGTCCAGCGGGCGTAGCGGATGCCGAACACGACGAGGGTGGCGAGCACGGCGATCGCGGCCAGCGATTGGAGGATCAGCCACCCGGTTCCCTCGCCGGCCATGATCACGATGGCGAGCCCGGCGATCACAACGGCCGCCAGCAGGGCGCTGATCGGGGCGATGGTCCACCAGTGTGGATGCATGTCCACGATGATGTCTTCGTCGTCGCTGAGGAGGTCGGGGGGAAAGCCCATGAGCGTCGAGCCTAAGGCGCACCGTGCGACGGAGCAATGACGCACCAGACGAGCGGCTCGATAGTGTCGCGGTGTGCCTGAGGTCGACCCCGAGCAGATTCTGGCCGGCCTGAACGCCGAGCAGTACGAGGCGGTCACGGTCGACGCGCCTGCGGTCGTGATCCGAGCCGGCGCCGGATCCGGCAAGACGCGGGTGCTGACCCGCCGCATCGCCTACGGGGCGGCCACGGATCGCCTCGACCCCCGGCGTGCGCTCGCGCTGACGTTCACGAGAAAGGCGGCCGGCGAGCTCAATCAACGCTTGAGACAGCTGGGCCTTCGCCAGTCTGCGGCTGCCGGCACATTCCACTCGATCGCGCTGGCGCAGCTACGCCAGCGCTGGGAGGAACAGGGGCGCAAGCCGCCAACGCTGCTGGAACGGAAATACTCGTTCATCACGAAGATGCTCCCCGGCACGCACGATCGCACCACTCCCCTCGACGTGATTTCCGAGATCGAATGGGCCAAGGCTCGGCGCATCACGCCGGACAAGTACCAGGTGACCGCCACCCGGGCGGGCCGGACCCCGCCGCTCGATCCGGCGACCATCGCCGAGTTGTACGACCGGTACGAGCAGACGAAGACACAGCGCCATCTGATCGACTTCGACGACATCCTCATTCAGTGCGGTCGTCACCTCCAGCGCGACAGCGGCGCCGCGTCGGCGTTCCGGTGGAAGTTTCGCCACGTCTTCGTCGACGAGTTCCAGGACGTGAACCCGCTGCAGTTTGCGTTGTTGAAGGTGTTCACCGGCAGCGAGCCTGACCTGTGCGCCGTCGGCGACAGCCGTCAGGCGATCTATGCGTGGAACGGGGCGGACTCGGGATTCCTCGACAACTTCGAGGAGCACTTCCCCAACGCTGTCTCGGTGGCGTTGCAGCAGAACTATCGGTCCTCGCCGGAGATCCTCGCTGCGGCGAGCGCCATGCTGCCCGATCATGGAAGTCTGGTCCCCACGCAGGCCAGCGGCGACGCACCCTCGATCACTGCACACGCGACGGATCAGGCCGAGGCGGAAGCGATCGCGAGATCGCTTCGGTTGACGCAGTCCTCTCGCCGCAAGTGGGCGGACATGGCCGTTCTCGTGCGAACCAACGCTCAGGTCGTACTGCTCTCCGATGTGTTGGGGCGCTACGACGTCCCGGTCAACGCTCGGACGGGTACCCGGCTGTTGGAGCGGCCCGAGGTGCAGGATGCGCTCGATCGGATGCGGCCCGAGAGCCAGCGGCTCGGCCCGGCGCTCGATGACCTGTCGCTGCAGCTCGGCGAACAGGAGGATCCCGAGTCTCCCACCGACCTCGACCGACGCTCCGTGCTCGAAGCGTTCGTCCGCAGCGGTCGGGACCATCTGGCTGTCGATCCGAACGCCACGGTCGAGTCGTTCCTGATCGCGCTGAAGGCGGGCAACGCCGACGGCGGCGGGCATCGGCGGAACGCGGTGGACGTCACCACGTTCCACGCGGCGAAGGGCCTCGAGTGGGACATCGTCCACATCGCCGGACTCGAACGTGGTCTGGCGCCGATTGCACACGCCACGTCGGCGGACGGTGTGGCCGAAGAGCACCGACTCATGTACGTCGCGCTGACCCGCGCCCGGCGAAGCCTCCACCTGCATTGGGCGGCGGAGCGTTCGTTCGGTGATCGTGTATCGAGTCGGAGTCCATCGCCGTTCCTCGACGACATTGCCGCCGCCACGCCCACCCGATCCACGTCCGAACGACTCACGGAAGCGACCCGTCAGGTCCGCAGCGCCCGAACGTCGCTTCGACCCGATGGCGGCCGCCCTGCACCATCCGAACCCGCCCACGAGCCGACCGCCCAACGCCTGCGTGAGTGGCGATCGTCGGTGGCGCGGGCCAACGGTGTCCCCGCCCACGTCGTCCTGCACGACGACGTGGTGCACGCGCTCGCTCAGCTCCGTCCGACGACGAAGGATGCGCTGGCCGAGGTCAACGGACTCGGCCCGATCAAGGTCGCGCAGTACGGCGACGATCTGTTGCGGTTGATCGCCGAACCGGTCTGAGCCGGCTCAGCTCTCCGGCAGCACGCTCTCGAGCAGCAACTGCTGTTCCTGGGCATGGATGCGGGCGGAACCGCACGAGGGCGACCCGGATTCTGGACGGGAGTGACGCTGAATCAGGTGGGTTGTGCCGTGGTTCTCGTACAGGCGGCCCTTCACGAAGTTCCAGGCGCCCATGTTCTCCGGCTCTTCCTGGAGCCAGATGATGCGCTTGGCGTTCGGATGGGCGGCAACCACCTCGGCCACCTGTTCCTTCGGCCACGGGTAGAGCTGTTCCACCCGCGTGATGAGCGCGGGCGAGGCGATCTCGTCCCGTCGGGCAATGGCGTCGAGTGCGACCTTGCCCGTGGCGAAGATGAGGTCGGTGACCTGATCGGCGGCGGGCGGGTTCGGATCTTCGAGCGTCTCGTGGAAACGACCGTTCACGAGCGAGTCCACCGGCGAGATGGACGACTTGGCCCGCAGCAACGACTTCGGGGTGAACACGACCAGCGGCTTCAGGACGTCGTGCTTCATCTGCCGGCGAAGCAGGTGGAAGAACTGCGACGCGGTGGTGGCGTTGGCGATCTGGACGTTGTCTTCTGCACACGAGAGAAGGAACCGTTCGACACGGGCCGAGGAGTGCTCGGGTCCCTGGCCCTCGTAGCCGTGCGGAAGCAGCAGCACCAGACCGGAGCGCTGGTTCCATTTGTCTTCGGCGGCCATGATGAACTGATCGATCACGATCTGGGCGCCGTTGACGAAGTCGCCGAACTGGGCTTCCCACATGGTGAGGACTTCGGGGCGTTCGACCGAGTAGCCGTACTCGAAGCCGAGGGCGGCGTATTCGGAGAGCAGCGAATCGTAGGCCCAGAAGTTGGACGGCCGGTCCGAGGCCACCGTGTCGAGCGGAACGACCTCGTCGCCGTTCTCGTAGTCGAACAGGGTCGAATGCCGATGCGAGAAGGTGCCGCGGCGGCTGTCCTGCCCGGCGAGGCGAACGCTGACCCCCTCGTGCAACAACGTGGCGAACGCAAGCGATTCACCGAGGGCCCAGTCGACTTCGCCGCCCTCGTACATCTTGTCCCGGCTCGCGAACTGGCGATCGAGCTTCGGGTGGATGGTGAAGCCGTCGGGCCGGTGTGAGAGCTTCTGGTAGATCTCGTCGAGCACCGGCTTCGCGACACCCGTTTCGACGGCGGGCAACACGCCGACTGGCTCGGGCGGGAGCGCCGCCTTGAGGTCCGGGTCGGGGGCATCGGAGCGGGTGGAGTCGAGCGCCACCTGCAGGCGGCTGCGGAAGTCGTCGAGCGCCTGCTCGGCCTCCTCGACGGTGAGATCGCCCCGCTTGATGAGCGCTTCGGTGTACAGCTTGCGGACCGAGCGACGTCCTTCGATGGCGCGATACATGAGTGGCTGGGTGTAGCTCGGATCGTCGCCCTCGTTGTGACCATGACGGCGATAGCCGATGAGGTCGATGACGACGTCCTTGTTGAACTGCTGGCGATACTCGAACGCCAGCTCGGCGACCCGGACGCAGGCCTCGGGGTCGTCGGCGTTGACGTGGAAGATCGGCGCCTGCACCAGCTTGGCGACGTCGGTCGAGTACTCGCTCGAGCGGGCGGCATGCGGGGCCGTGGTGAAACCGAGCTGGTTGTTGATGATCAGGTGGATCGTGCCACCGACCTTGTAGCCGCGGATCTGGGACAGGTTGAGGGTCTCGGTGACGACGCCCTGACCCGCGAAGGCGGCGTCGCCGTGGATGAGCACCGGGAGGACGGGGAACTTGCGCTGCTCATCCCGTTCGATCTGGTCCATCTTCGCCCGGGCCATGCCGAGCACGACCGGGTCGACGGCTTCGAGATGCGATGGGTTCGCAGCCAGCTCGACGTTGATGCTGTTGCCTGACTGAGAGGTGAACGTGCCGTTCTGCCCGAGGTGGTACTTCACGTCGCCGGAGCCCTGGACGGAATCGGGGGTGATCGCACCCTCGAACTCCTCGAACAGCTGGTTGTATGCCTTGCCAACGATGTTGACCAGCACGTTGAGGCGGCCGCGGTGGGCCATGCCGATGACCACGTCGGCCATGTTGTTGTCGGCCGCCTTGGACAGGACCATGTCCAACACGGGGATGGTGCTCTCGGCGCCTTCGATGCCGAACCGCTTCTGCCCGATGGACTTGGTGCCGAGGAACTTCTCGAGTGCCTCCGCAGCATTCAGGCGGGCGAGGATGTGCCGCTGAGATTCGCTGTCGAGGGTGACCGGGTGGCCCTCGACGTTCGCCTGGATCCACCGCTTCTCTTCGGGATCGGCGATGTGCATGTACTCAACGCCGGTGGTCCGGGCGTAGGCGTCGCGCACGGTGCCGAGAATGTCGGAGAGCTTCATTCGGCTGCGACCGGCCGCGGCCTTGGGCCCGAGGAGTCCCTCCACCATGAACTCGCGCTCGAGGTCCCAGATGGTGAGGCCGTAGCTCGCGGGGTCGAGCTCTGGATGCATCCCGCGTTCCATCAGACCGAGCGGATCGAGGTTGGCGATCAGGTGGCCGCGGACCCGGTAGGCGTTGATGAGGCTGGTGACCTTGACCTGACGGTCGACGGCCGCTTCGGCGTTGTCGACCGGATTGACGTCGCGGCGCCACCGCACCGCCTCGTAGGGAACGCCGAGCGAGCCGAGGACACCCTCGTAGAAGCCGTCCTCCCCCATCAGCAGTTGCTGGACCTTCTGCAGGAACAGGCCGCTCTCGGCGCCCTGGATGATCCGGTGGTCGTAGGTCGAAGTGATCGTGACGACCTTCGACACGCCGATTTCTGCGAGCTTGGCCGGGTCGGCGGCGGCGAAGGCGGTCGGGTAAGCGATGCTGCCGAGACCGATGATTGCTCCCTGGCCCGGCATGAGGCGAGGCACGGACTGGACCGTGCCGATGCCACCGGGGTTCGTGAGGCTCACGGTGATGCCCGAGTAGTCGTCGAGCGTGAGCTTGCCGTTGCGGGCACGACGGATCAGATCGTCGTAGACGTCAACGAAGCCGGCGAAGTCGAGCGTGTTGGCGTCCTTGATCACGGGCACGACGAGCGAGCGGGTGCCGTCATCCTTCGGGATGTCGATGGCGATGCCGAGGCCGACGCTCTCGCGTCGCATCACGTGCGGCTTGCCGTCGTCATCTTCGATGAAGCCGTTGTTCATTGCCGGCACGGCGTCGGCGACAGCGCGGACGACGGCGTAGCCGATCAGGTGCGTGAAGCTGATCTTCCCGCCCCGGGTGCGGCCGAGGTGACCGTTGATGATCTTGCGGTTCACTTCGAGCAGACGGGCGGGGACATCGCGGAAGCTCGTGGCCGTCGGAACGTCCAGGCTCTTCTCCATGTTCTGCACAATCCGCGCGGCCACACCGCGCAGCGGCTCGGCATCGGCGGGGAGCTTCGACGCCGGTGCGGCCGAGCCGTTCGATGACGGCGCATCGCCATTCTTGGCTGCGGGAGGCGCGGGCGGAGTCGGCGGCGCCGCCGTCGGAGCGGGCGCGACAGGACTCGGGTTGGCACCGCTCCCCGGGCGATAGTCGCTGAAGAATTCCCGCCAGCTCTCCGACACGCTGGCCGGGTTGCTCAGATAGTCACGGTACATCTCGTCCACGAGCCAGGAATTTGCTCCGAGCTGTGCTTCGGCGTTCTGCATGGAAACCACTCCTTGAGACTAGGTGCCCATCGGAGCCACCGGGTGGCCCTTTACCGGATGTTGATGTCAAGGCTGCGACGAAATCCCCGTCGCCGATAGGGTCGGGTCGCTATGCGAATCGTCACCTGGAACGTCAACTCCCTCAATGCCCGTATGGAACGGGTCACCGAGTGGCTCCCGCAACTGCAGCCGGATGTGCTGTGCATGCAGGAAACCAAGATGGGCAACGAGGACTTTCCCCATGCGGTGTTCAACGATCTCGGCTACGAAACCGCTCACCACGGTCAGGGCCAGTGGAACGGCGTGGCGATTCTTTCCCGCGTCGGGTTGGACGACGTGCACATGGATTTCGGCGACGGCGGCGAGCCCGACCGGGACGCTCGCATCATCTGGGCGACCTGTGGCGGCGTGCGTGTCGCCAGCTGCTACGTGCCCAACGGCCGTTCACTCAATGACGAGCACTACACGTACAAGCTCGCCTGGCTCGATCGGCTCCGCTCCGATCTGGAGACGAACGCCGCCCCGGGCGACGACATCTGCGTCGTCGGCGACTTCAACATCGCGCCGGACGAACGCGACGTGTACGACGAGGCTTCGCTCGTGGGCGCGACCCACGTCTCGGACGCTGAGCGGCAGAAGTTGCAGGACCTCGCCGATTGGGGCCTGACCGACGTGTTCCGAGACCACCACGACGAGGCCGGCCTCTACTCGTGGTGGGACTACCGGGATGGCAACTTCCACAAGCGTCGTGGCCTGCGGATCGACCTGTTGCTGGCGAGCGAATCCGTTCGAACGGCGACGACCCGGGTGTTCGTCGACCGCAACGCCCGCAAGGGCAAGTCTCCGAGCGACCATGCGCCCGTGATCGCCGACATCGATCGGTAACGGTTGTCCGGCAGGGCGGTTCGCTAGACTTCGGTCTCGCCTGACCTCAGGGGTACGTGTGATTCCAGTCCTTGCGTCGGAGAGCCAGCTCCCGCTCACCATCGCCATCATCCTGACACTCGGTGTCGGCGGCCAGTGGTTGGCCAACCGCCTCCGAATCCCTGGCGTGTTGCTGTTGCTGACGAGCGGCATCCTCGTCGGCCCGGTGTTCGACATCATCCACCCGGAGGAAGAGTTCGGAGCGGACGTTCTCTTTCCCGTCGTGTCGCTGGCCGTCGGGCTGCTCCTCTACGAGGGCGGGCTCGGGCTGAAGATCGACCGTCTCACCGACGGACGGTCGGTGATTCTGCGGCTGGTCACCGTGGGTGCGTTCGTCACCTGGCTGATCGGCTGGGGCACGGCGCAACTCCTCTTCGACGTGTCAACGTCCGGCGCCGCCCTGATCGGTGCGGTACTCGTCGTGTCCGGCCCGACCGTGGTCATTCCCCTGCTGCATCTCAGCCGCCCGAGGGAACCGACCGGTTCGATTCTGCGCTGGGAAGGCATCGTGATCGACCCCGTCGGCGCAACGCTTGCCATCGTCGTCCTCGACGCCACGCTCAACGATTCCGATCCGGCCGAGGCGGCACTGCAGATCGGCATCACGCTCGGAGCGGGCGCTCTGGCCGGTGCGATCGTGGCCGGACTGGCGCTCGTTGCGTTGCATCGCCACTGGATCCCCGACCATCTCCTCAACCCGGCGATGCTCGCCGCGGCCATCGTGGCCTTCGCTTCGGCGAACCTGATCGCTGCCGAGGCGGGCCTGATGGCGACCACGATGCTCGGCCTGGTGCTCGCGAACCAGCACCTGGTCCCCAACCAGGAACTCACCGCCTTCAGCGAAGACGTCGGCTACCTGATCCTCGGAACCCTCTTCATCGTTCTGGGCGCGCTCGTCGATCTCGACGAGCTCATTGCCGTGATGCCGGAGGCGCTGATCCTCATCGCCGTTCTGGTGCTCATCGCCCGACCCTTTGCCGTCTGGATCTCCACGATCGGTTCGGGGCTCGCTCGCAACGACCGGCAGTTCCTCGCGTGGATGGCGCCGCGCGGAATCGTCGCAGCATCAGTGGCCACCGTCTTCTCACGGTCGCTCACCGAAGCCGGCCAGGAACTTCCCGAACTCGTGCCGATCGTGTTCGCCACGGTGATCGTCACGGTCGCCCTCTACGGCCTGACAGCGACGCCGGTCGCCCGCAAGACGCGGGTCGCGAAGACCGAACCGAACGGCATCGCCATCGTCAGCAATCGACGGTTCGCCGTGGATCTGGCCGACCAGCTGGCAAGCGCTGAAGTACCCGTGCTGGTGGTTTCGACGTCGACGGAGGTGCAGCGGGCCGCGTTCTCTCGTGGTCTTCTCGCCTACGACCGACCCATCGACAGCCACGATCTGGACCTCACACTCGACGGGGTCGGCATCAAGAAGGCGATCCTGCTCACCGACGATGAGAACTTCGCCAGCCACGCTGCCCACCATCTGACCGAGCACCTCGGTCGGGCGAACCTCTATCAGGTCCAGCCGGACGAGGACGACGACGACTTCGAGATGCGTGGTCGCCGCGCCTTTGGCGAGCTTGCGTTCCGTCAGCTCACCACGTTGGCCCGGGGTGGCGGCTTCGTCACGGCGGCCGTCGATGAGCTCCCAGAGGGTGCGGTGCCGCTGTTCCGGCTCCCCGGTGATCACACCGCGCTGATGATCGACGGCGCTGCTCCGAGCGATGGCAACGTGATTGCCGCGATTCGCGAGCCCGTGGTCGATCGACGCTCGCAACCAGCGGACTGATCAGCCGGGCAAATCTGCCCGAATCTCGCACCGGGTGGACAAGCAGTCCCGACCGCGGAAGACTGCCCGTCGGGGCGGCAGTGAAAGGGCATTCCCAGTGCACACGATCTTCAGTACCCGAAAGGGTCCCCTCGCGTTCCTCGTTTTCGCGTTCGTCCTTCTTGTCGGCGCGGCGGGGGCGGCCGCCATCGATAGCGAAGGCGAATCGTTCGTCCGTGGGCGCATGGTCGGCAACCTCGGAGTCGCCTACGCCAACGTCGGCGTCTATCCCGATCGCGGGCCGGACCCCGTCCCTGAGCGGACGTCCACGGCAACCAGCGTCTCCGTGCCCGCAGGCTCGGAGATCGTCGAGTCCCTGATCTACTGGGCTGGTCGCGGCCCGGGCTGGTCCGATCCGGAGATCGAGGTGAACCAGCAGACAATCGCCTTCGACACTGACTACTCGTGGACCTGGCCCGGCTTCACCCAGACGACCTACGTCGCCGATCTGGCCGACGCGGGAATCGAATTGGTGGCGGGGGCCAACCTGCTCACGCTCGACGGCCTCGACCACAACGGCGGCCGTTTCTACGGTGTCGGGGTCCTGGTCGTGTACTCCCATCCGGACCTTCCCGAGGTGGAGCTCGAGTTGCTTGAAGGCAACGAGTTCGCCTTCAAGGGCGAGACCTTCTTCGACGAGATCGGCAATGGCGGCACGCATTCGTCCGTCGCATGTTCCGAGTTCGCTCCGGCGCTCGAGGATCGTTCGCTGACGGTCACCGCCCGGGTGATGGGCATCGACGCTGGCCGCAACGACGGACCGCCTCGCTCACAGCGCTACGAATGGTGGACCGACACCGCCGCGGTGGTCGCGCCCATCGAGAACGGACTGGTGGGGATCCCGACGCAGCCTGCAGACGGCTCGATCGACAATCCGGTGACGCCGCGGGTCGCTCCCACCGCGGAGTGGGGCTCGGAGACGTTCACCACCGACGAGCCGACGCTGGCCGCCGGGGAATCGCACTTCTGTGGGCAGATGCAATCCGTCGACATCGGCGACGGGATCGGCGCCAGTCTCTCGCTGAGTGATCACGCGGTCGCCGCAAGCTCCATCTACCGGCTCGGCAACCTCGTGTGGGTCGACGTGAACGAGAACGGCCTCGCCGATCCGGGCGAGCCGGGCATCGACGGGGTGACCGTCGAGCTCCGTCGTGTGGGTGCGACCGACCCGATCGCCGTGACCACCACCGACGACGATGGCGCGTATCTGTTCGAGGGACTCACCTGCGGCGAGTACACCGTGTCGATCCCCGGTGGACAAACGGCGTGGACGGTTGCCGGAGAGGCAATCGATCCGGCCGATCTGGCGCCGGGCGCCATCGTCAGCTCCACGCCGGATGACGACGCCGACAACGACAACAATGGCATTGTCGACGGGGGCACGATCACGTCCGGGCCGATCACGATTGGTGACTGTGGCGAGGACGGCGATTTCTCGAACGGTGCGTCTGCCGAGCCGACGAACGAGACCGATCGCGTCGGCGGACCGGACGATGACCCGGACGACCTGTCCCCCGCCGAGGGCAACTACGACGATGTCCGTTCGAACACCACCATCGACTTCTCGTTCACACCCGACGGTGTGACGGTCGAGGTCGACGGTGACGTCGATTGCGCCGACGAAGATGCCGGAGCAGACGACGGCGACGCAGACACGGTGGAGCCGGGGGAATCCTGCGATGACCCCGCCCCCTGCGAGGATCACGACGCCGCCACGGCCGACGCCGAGGACGGCAACAACGCAGACGCCAATGATGCGGACGACGCCGACGCGGCCGTCTGCGAAGACGAGACCGGCAACGACCCCTGCGCCGACGATGACGACGCGATGGCCGACAACGACGCCGATCCCGCCGATGGCGATGCCGGTGATGGCGGTGACGCCGCCGTCTGCAACGACCCGTGCGCCGACACCGACGGCGATGCGGCCGATGCCGACGGGGCTGACGGAGCCGACGAGACGGTCTGCGAAGAAACCACCGGCGACGATCCCTGCGGCGCCGACGCTGGCACAACGAACGACGGCGACGCAGCCGACGGGGACGCCGCTGCCGACGAGACCAACTGCGACGACGAGACCGGCACCGACCCGGACGACACCACTCCGGGCACCACCGACGACCTGACGACTCCGGAGGATCCGGATGATGCCACTCCGGAGGATCCGGAGGATGTTGACGTCGAGGTGCTCGGCGAGGTCGAGGTGAATGAGGAGGCACAGGTCGACCCCGACCTTGCCGTCACGGGTTCATCGTCGACGCTGCTGTTCCTGGCTGCGTTGATGACGCTCGTTCTCGGAATCTGGTTCGCCGTGGCGGGCATCTGGATGCGTCCCAGCAGATAGCCTCAGCGCCATGAGTGCGCAGTACATCTACACGATGCACAAGTTGTCCAAGTTCATTCCACCGGACCGGGACATCTTGAAAGACGTCAGTCTGTCCTTCTTTCCCGGGGCGAAGATCGGTGTGCTTGGCGCCAACGGCGCCGGCAAGTCCACCGTGCTCCGGATCATGGCCGGGTTGGACGACGACTACACCGGCGAAGCCCGCCTCACCGACGGCTTCACCGTTGGCATGCTGGCCCAGGAGCCCGAGCTCGACGAGAGCAAGGATGTCCAGGGCAACGTGATGGACGGCGTCGGGGAAATCGCCGGCCTGCTGACGGAGTACGACGAGGTGCTCGCCGGTTGGTCCGATCCGGACGCCGACTACGAGAAGCTCGGCGAGCGTCAGGCCGAGCTCGAGCGTCGCATCGAAGCAGCCGAGGCCTGGGATCTCCAGCGGACGATCGAAATCGCCATGGACGCACTGCGGCTTCCGCCGGCAGACGCAGCGGTGACGAACCTTTCCGGTGGCGAGCGACGTCGGGTGGCGCTGGCCCGCCTCCTCCTGTCGCGGCCCGACCTGCTGTTGCTCGACGAGCCCACCAACCATCTCGACGCCGAGTCGGTGGCCTGGCTGGAACGCTTCCTCCAGACTTACGAAGGAACCGTTGTGGCGATCACGCACGATCGCTACTTCCTCGACAACGCCGCGCAGTGGATTCTCGAGCTCGATCACGGCCGCTGCTACCCCTTCGAGGGCAACTACTCCGCATGGCTCGAGAACAAGCAGGAGCGCATCGAGGCCGAGAAGAAGGCGGACGACACCCGGAAGCGCACGATCGCTCGCGAGCTCGAATGGGTTCGGATGGCGCCGAAGGCCCGCCAGTCCAAGGGCAAGGCCCGTCTCGCCGCCTACGACAAGCTTCTGGCCGAGGCGAAGGCGGCCGAAGGCCGAGCTGCTGAACTCCAGATCCAGATTCCGGCCAACCAGCGGCTCGGAGACAAGGTCATCGAGTTCGAGAACGTCTCGAAGGGCTTCGAGGATCGCCTGCTGATCGAGGACCTGTCCTTCTCCCTGCCGCCGGCCGGAATCGTCGGCGTGATCGGCGCAAACGGTGCCGGCAAGACCACGCTGTTCAAGATGATCACCGGCGCCGAGGAGCCCGACAGCGGCACCGTCACCATCGGTTCCACCGTGGATCTGGGTTTCGTCGATCAGTCCCGCGATGCGCTCGATCCGGAGAAGACGGTCTACGCCGAGATCTCGGGCGACCACGACTTCATGGACGTCGGAGGCCGGGAGGTCAACTCCCGCGCCTATGTCGCGTCGCTCAACTTCAAGGGCTCCGACCAGCAGAAGAAGGTCGGCGTCTTGTCGGGCGGTGAACGCAACCGCGTCCACCTGGCCAAGGTCCTGAAGTCGGGCGCCAACGTGCTGCTCCTGGACGAGCCCACCAACGACCTCGACGTCGAGACGCTTCGTGCGCTCGAAGACGCGCTCGAAGCATACGCCGGTTGTGCCGTCGTCATCAGCCACGATCGCTGGTTCCTGGATCGCATTGCCACGCATGTGCTGGCGTTCGAGGGCGACTCGCAGGTGCGCTGGTTCGAAGGCAACTTCAGCGAGTACGAGGCGTTCCGCAAGAAGGAGCTCGGCGACGCCGCGGGCCCCAGCCGAATCAAGTACAAGCCGCTCGTTCGCTGATCATGACGTTGGGGTTGGCGGTCGCAGCGATCGCCGCCCTCACCGACTGGTGGGCGGTTCTCCGACGCCGCGAATCGGTCGAGGCGCTGGCCAAGCCGTTGGTGATGGCAGGGCTGGCCCTCGCCGTGCTCGGTGGAGGCCAGCTGGAGGAACGACAACATCTGCTCCTTCTGACCGCCGTGCTGATGTCGATGCTCGGCGATGTGTTGCTCCTCCCCCGGTTCGACAACTTCGTCGGTGGTCTCGCATCGTTTCTGGTCGGCCACGTGTTCTACGTGGCTGCGCTCGTGCCGGAGTCTTCCTCAGCGCGGGCGGCGGCGGTTGGTGCCGTTCTCGCGGTCGCCCTCGTGGCGGTGGCGGGGCGACGGATCATCGCCGCGGCGCGGCACCGCGATCCGGCACTCGGCCCTGCGGTGGGCGTCTACATGGCGGCGCTCGTTGCGCTCCTGACCGTCGGATTCGGATCAGGAACGGCGTTGATCGCCGTCGGAGCCTCGCTCTTCGTGTTGTCCGACACCGTGCTCGGATGGAACCGATTCGTGGCCGCGCTCACCCACGGGCGGCTGGGCACGCATCTGCTGTATCACGTGGGCCAGGCAGCGCTTGTGGTGGGGATCATCTCCACCAGCGGCTGATTGTCAGGCTTCCGCCGCGATGATCGCCACGTTGTCCTGACCTCCGGGGTTCCCGTCCACGCCGGTGAGCGCCAGACGGGTCAGGCCGTCGACGGTGCCGAGCGGATCGAGACCGGCACCGGTCGCAACAGCAGTCACATGGGCGGGGCGGATCGACGTCTTCGGCTGCCGGTAGTGGCACTCGTCGACGCCGTCGGTGTACGTCAGCAGCAGGTCGCCATGGTTTGCCTGGAAGCGAAACGCAGAGCCGTGGAGCAGCGACGAACGGTCGGCGGCCGTGACGTAGCGTCCATCCCGTCGATTGATGGGCTCGGCGCTGTGGCCCGGTCCAACGATCACGAATGACGAGTCCCCGAACGAGATGCCATAACCCTCTCGGGTGGCCCGGTCGTACACGACGATCAGCAGCGTCGTCTCGGACTCGGTCGTGGGCAGATCACCGTTGCGCAGGAACTCGATCATCTGGCCGAGATGGTTCACGTCCGTCGGCTGGATCTTCGACCAGATCGTGTGCAGCCTCGAGATCAGCATGTGGCTGGACTCCGGACCGTAGTGCGCGTCGGCGACCGCGTATCCGGCCCACGAACCGGCTTCCATCACGCACAGAGCGTCCTCGTTGGACGTGTTCGGATCGTATTTGAACTGCTGGCTCGGCGAGTCGGGATCGCTGCCCACACTGATGGCGGCAGCGGCACGCGAGCCGACGATGGTCGACGCAATCGCGCCGTATTCGCCGTAGTCCTCACCAAGCAGCAGGAGCTTGCCGACTGCGGGATCGTGCTCGTTCACGGGCGGGATTCTAGAACGACCCACCCGTGGGGTCGGTGAGCCTGCGCGAATCGACCACGGAGCGACTTGGGACGTCACGGAAGTGAGCGTCTCTGCGAGATCTGACGAGGAGATCTGATGTCAGTCGAGCGGAGCGCCGAACGGTTCCTTCGCCGTGCCGTAGCACTCGGCGTGGAAGTGCTCGACACGAAGCCACTTGCCCTTCTCGTACACATTGCAGATCACCTGCTGGTGGCGCATCTTGGCCTGGAACTTCACCCGCTCGCCACAGTGCATGCAGTCGACTTGGCTTCCGGGCTCGACCAGTCGGGTGACAGCGCGGCTGACCTTCTTGATCTTTTCGGTTTTCACAGCAGTTGCAGATTTCGCCATGTCGTCCAATCGGCAGCGCCGATGACGACTTGAGGATTCCGTGCTGTTCCTGACCGAATGGATCAGCGGAGCAGGCCGTGTTCGCCCAACATCTCGAGAACCATGTGCGCCATCGCCTTTGGACGGCCCATGTCCGGCTCGAGAACGAGATCGGGATCGACCGGGGCCTCATAGGGATCGGAGATCCCCGTGAAGTTCTCGATCTTTCCGGCGCGGGCCAGCTTGTACAGGCCCTTCGGGTCGCGGGACTCCGCCACATCGAGCGGCGTGTCCATGTAGACCTCGAAGAACGGCACGTCGGCCGCCTTGTGGATCTCTCTCGCCCGCTCGCGACCGGCCCGATACGGGCTGACGAGCGGGACGAGTGCCATCACGCCGGCGTCGGCGAACAGCCGGGCCACCTCGGAGACGCGGCGCACGTTCTCGTTGCGATCCTCGGCCGTGAAGCCGAGGTCGCCGTTGAGACCGTGACGCAGATTGTCGCCGTCGAGCATGTAGGTCGGTTGCTTGCGCTCGACCAGCAGCCGTTCGACTTCGACAGCCACGGTCGACTTCCCCGAGCCCGAAAGACCGGTGAACCAGATCGTGGCGCCATGGAGACCGAGGTGGTCCCACCGTTCGGCCCGGTCGTAGTGACCGGCGTGCCAAACGACGTTTTCGCTTGTGGCTTCAGCCATGTGGCCTCAGCCTGCGGTCTCGCCGAGAATCATGCCGGCAGCAACGGTGGCGTTGGACGCCTCGTCGATGAGCACGAAGCTTCCGGTCTCGCGATTGCGACGGTACTCGTCGACGAAGAGCGGCAGCGTCGAACGGAAGCTGATGCGTCCGATCTCGTTGAGCTTGATCTCGGTCGCGTCTTCGTCCCGATGCAACGTGTTGATGTCGAGTCGGTAGTTGATGTCCTTGATCATCACGCGAGCCGCGCGGCTCGTGTGTTTGATCGAGTACTTCTTGCGAGGCGAGAGCGTCTGGGTCTCGTCCATCCAGCAGATCATGGCGTCAACGTCCTGGGTGACGATCGGCTGGTTGTTCGGACGGCAGATCATGTCGCCGCGACTGATGTCGATCTCGTCGTTCAACCGGACGGTGACCGCCATCGGAGCGAAGGCTTCGTCAACCGGTCCTTCGAACGTGTCGATCGACTTGATCGTCGATTCGAAGCCGCTCGGCAGCACGACGACGTCGTCGCCGGGCTTCATCACGCCACCGGACACCGTGCCGGCGTAACCGCGGTAGTCGTGGTACTCGTCGCTCATCGGACGAATCACGTACTGCACGGGGAAGCGGACATCGACCATGTTGCGGTCGGACGCGGTGTGGATGGTCTCGAGATGCGTGAGCAGCGACGGGCCTTCGTACCATGGCATGTTCGCCGACTTGTCGACGACGTTGTCGCCGACGAGTGCCGACACGGGGATGAAGGAAAGGTCGGGCACCTCGAGTCGCATGGCGAACTCGCGGAACTCTTCCTTCACCTTGTTGAAGGCTTCCTCGTCGTAGTCGACGAGGTCCATCTTGTTCACGCAGACCACGATGTGCGGGATGCGCAGCAGCGATGCGATGAAGCTGTGGCGACGGCTCTGTTCGATGACGCCGTTGCGGGCATCGACCAGGATCAGGGCAACGTCGGCCGTCGAGGCGCCCGTCACCATGTTGCGGGTGTACTGGGTGTGACCCGGCGTGTCCGCGATGATGAACTTGCGCTTCGGCGTGGCGAAGTAGCGATACGCGACGTCGATGGTGATGCCCTGTTCGCGCTCGGCGCGCAGACCATCGGTGAGCAGCGCCAGGTTGACGTACTCACTGCCCATCTTCTCTGACGTCTTCTCGACGGCGTCCATCTGGTCTTCGAAGATGGACTTCGTGTCGTAGAGGAGCCGGCCGATGAGGGTGGACTTGCCGTCGTCGACGGAGCCAGCGGTGGCGAATCGGAGAATCTCGGACATTAGAAGTAGCCCTCTTTCTTGCGGTCTTCCATGGCGGCCTCAGACACTCGGTCGTCGGCTCGGGTCGCACCACGCTCGGTCTGGCGGGTGGCGGCAACCTCTTCGATGATCTTCTCGACGGTGTCGGCGCCGGACTCGACGGCGCCGGTGATGGTGATGTCGCCGACCGTGCGGTAGCGGACGACCTCTTCGTAGACGTTCTCGCCTTCCATGCGCTCGACGAAGTCGTTTTCGGCGAGGAGCATGCCGTCACGTTCGAACACGTTGCGCTTGTGAGCGAAGTAGATCGAAGGAATCTCGATGCCGTCATCCGCGATGTACTGCCAGATGTCGAGCTCGGTCCAGTTCGAGATCGGGAACACACGAATGTGTTCACCCATCTTGATGCGACCGTTGTAGAGGTTCCAGAGTTCGGGGCGCTGGGCTTTGGGGTCCCACTGGCCGAAGTCGTCACGGAACGAATAGACGCGCTCCTTGGCCCGGGCCTTCTCCTCGTCGCGGCGAGCGCCTCCGAAGAGGGCATCGAAGCGATGCTCTTCGATGGCGTCGAGCAGCGTCGTGGTCTGGAGTCGGTTGCGCGATGCCCGCGCTCCGGTTTCCTCCACGACCTTTCCGGCGTCGATGGTGTCCTGCACCTTGGCCACGATCAACCGGGCGCCGACCTCTGCGGTGCGGCGGTCTCGGAAGTCGATC
>CALBVR010000011.1 GCA_937969565.1 uncultured Acidimicrobiales bacterium
TGCATCCGTGCACTACCTCACGACCGACGACGAGATCGATCGTGTGGTCGCTGCGTTGGTCGCGCTTCGGTGACGCAGGCCTGACGGCCCGCGACGTCAGTCGCCACCTTCGGCTTCGTCACCCGGGTCGCCATCGTCGACGACCTCGGCATCGACCACCACATCCTGCGGCCCATCCGAACCCGACGTTGCGGTCGCGGCACGATCACGGACTTCCGTACCCACGGTGCTCAGCGTGCCCATCAACGCGTCCTTGAAAAGACGACCCATCTCCTTGACGTCTTCGTGCACGGCGGGGTCCTTCGCGGCGTTGCCGACCGACTCGAAGGCGTCCTGCACCTTGCGTCCCAGGTCATCGACCATGGCCTTGGTGTCGCCGGGCTCGGGGGCGGCGCCGTCCTCCTGCTCCTGTTCCAGGTGCAGCTTGAGCTTGAGGCCCAGGGCTTCCGCCTTGCTTGCCACGTCTTTCCAGGATTCACCGATCTCGGCCATGTCATCTCCTCGTCCGCCGGTTGCGTTGTTGGGTACAGCGCCCCGGGACGAGATCGTATTCCACCGCGCCGCGCGGCTCCCCGATCAACCCGGTCGGGCCAGCATCCCGGCAGCCGTGAGTGTGCCGGGCGCGATCTCCGTGAAACCGCCGTCGCGAATGGTGGCGATCGCCTCCGGGAGGAGGGACTCCCACACGTCCTCGGTCGGCTGCACCACCTGCACCGGCCGGCCCGCCGCATTCCAATCCAGCCGTTGGGTCCGGTCGAACCGCTCCCACGCCCGCTGCGCAGCGTGACCCACCTGGGCACCCCGCTTTCCCCAGCTCATGTCGACGGCCGGGTTGAGCGCGACCACAAGCGTGGGCGCCTTCACGGCGACCGGCCGATCCAACCGTTCGGGTTCCGGTAGCGGCGTCGACTGAATCTGAAGTTTCGAGAGTTCCGGCGGAGCGTCCACCAAACGACTCGGAACGAAGACGCGTACTTCTGCCGTGCCTCGAACGACCGTGAGACCCGGAACCGTGTGCGCCCGTTCCCAGGCCGAAGCCCGAGCTCGGCGCATGATCTTGCGGATCCGGGCACCGTTCCACGTAGCGACCGCGTCGTGCCACTCCCCTCCCGGCAGCGAGCGGTGATCATCGAGCAGCGCAACCACTGAAAGCGCCGCGGCCGCGAACACGTCCGCAAGGTCGGGCGGGTTCGTCTTCTCCACCCGGGCCGCCATCTGGAGCGCCCAGGGCGACTCGTCCTCGGTCACCATCAACGAACCTGGAAAATCGCAACGTTGCTGCGATCCCCGGCGTGCTCCCCTTCCATCGCCTCGTAGATCGAGACGTTCACGACCTCCGGGCTGGTGATGACGCCGCCTCGGCTGCGATCGGCGAACCACCGGTCGAACGACATCTCTGTCCAGTGCTCCGCGTTGATTCCGATCGCGCAGACCGCGCTCGGCGCCGCCACCCGGACGAGTTCGTCGAGTGCCTCGGGCCCGAGGTGCCCATGGGTGAAGGTGCCGGTGCTGATGATCCCGTTGTAGGTGTCGTCGCCAACCGGAATCTGGTCCGTGAGATCGGCTTCGATCAGGTTGCGGTATGCGGGCGTGTCGTAGACGGTCCGTTTCGTTCGAGCCTGCTCGAGCATCTCCGGCGAGATGTCGACGCCGTCGACAACGGTCTCACCCATGTCGCCGAGCGCCACACCGACGATGCCGGTGCCACACCCCACGTCGAGGACCGCCCCACCTGCGCTCCCTCCCGCGCCGAGGAAGATCGCCACGACGTTCTCGTGGTACACGTAGCCGTTCGCCTCGATGAAGTCGCTGTCGTAGCTGGCCGCCCACTTCGCGTAGAGCCGTCGATTGTCGTCCGGCGACTCGAGTGAATAGGCGGCGTCGAGACCAGGGCCGTCGTCATCGTGATTGTGCATGCCCGAGTCTCGCGCAACGCCGGCGCGCCGGGCGAGGCCATGGACGGCCTGGCACCCCGAGTGCCGACCGGTGCACCGATCCGCCGCAATGACCACGAGCAGCGGCGCAACAGAAGTGTCAGATGTTGTTTGTGTGGTTCGATGTTGCACAATTTCACATTTCCGTCACGAATATGTAATGTCACTGCCGGCTCACGCCACACCACGTGACGGGCGGATGGTGTGGGGCCAAGGAGATCGACAGACATGACCCTCAAACGGCAGTTCATCGCACTGGCGGCGATGCTCACCGCAGCAGCAGCCCTGCTGCTGTTCACGCGAACGGCAGACGCCGACACCATCCCCGCGCCCGTTCCGGCCACGCTGGCCGACCGGGGCAACTTCCGTATGCGATGCGAGTTCTCGCATCTCGCCGCCGACGACCCACTGGTCTTCCCAAATCAGGCGGGCGCCAGCCACCTCCACATGTTCTTCGGCAACACCGCGACGACTGCGTTCTCCACGCCGGACGCCATTCGCACCGGCGGCGGCACCACCTGCCAGGGCGGCACGTCCGCCAACCGTTCCGCCTACTGGATTCCGACCGTGCACGACGCCAACGGCGGCGTGCGGGTGCCCGACTACGCGCTCTTCTACTACAAGACCGCCGGCCTCGAACCCAGCTCGATTCAGATGATCCCCGAGAACCTTCGCATCATCGCGGGAAGTGCCTCCGGTGGGAACTCCACCAACGAGGCCTACTGGTCCTGCGCCGACGGCAACTTCCGTCGGTCGACCACCATCCCGAGCTGCCCCGCGAACCAAACGCTGTTCCTCACCATCCACTTCCCCAGTTGCTGGGACGGAAGCAACCTCGACTCCCGCAACCACCAGGACCACATGGCATACGCCCGCTGGAACGGCAACGGCCGCAGCTGCCCAAGCAGCCATCCGGTACCCCTTCCGGAGATCAGCTTCTCCTTCCAGTACGCCCACCCGGAAGGCTCGACCAACGGCTGGTACCTGAGCTCCGACAACGGCGCTGCCGGCGGCTCCACCCTTCACGGAGACTGGATCAACGGCTGGAACCGAGACGTGATGCAGACCTTCATCACCAACTGCCTCCACGCCCAACGCGACTGCACCGGCGGCCAACTCGGCAACGGAACCAAGTTGTCCATGACGTCGAGCAACGGCCGCGGCAGCGCAGCGATCATCGACGTCGGCGACGCCCGAACCACCCCCGCGCCGCAACCGGAACCGGTGACCACCGCGGTTCCCCCGACGGCCGCTGAGCCGACCACGCCGACCACTGCCGCTCCGAGCACAACCACGGTTGCGCCAACAACGGTCGCTCCCACCGAGCCACCTGCGGAAGAAGACACCACCGACGACGAGGCTCCGCAGACAGCGGTGGCCCCCGCGCCCGCGATCATTCGAGACGCGGCGAGCCCCATCCCGAACGGTCCGACCTGCGCCGGCATCCCGGCCACCATCGTCGGAACCGACGGCAACGACGTCCTCGTCGGAACACCGGGCCGAGACGTCATCTACGCCGGTGACGGCCACGACACCATCCGCGGCCTCGGCGGCAACGACGTGCTCTGCGGCGGCGCCGGTCGAGATCGCATCATGGGCGGCAAGGGAACCGACATTGTCAGCGGCGGTGCCGGACGCGATCGCATTCGCGGCGGCGCCGGCGGTGACACCCTCTCCGGCGACCGGGGATCCGACCGCATCAGTGGCGGACGTGGCGACGACATCCTCCGCGGCGGCCCCGGCAACGACCGGCTCCGGGGATCCGCCGGAACCGACCTGCTCTTCGACTAGACGGCGTTCGGCGCTCCAGCCGACCGAGTGGACGACACACGGTTACCGTGGGCGAATGCCCGCGATTCATCAGGTCTTCCCACTCGGACCCCAGTGGCCGACCATCGATCCGTTCCTCTTCTGCGCTCACCACGACGATGCCTACCCGCCCGGCGACGGCTCCCTTGCACCCACCGCATCCCTCGAAGGCCGAGCCATCGGCCAGGACTTCAGCGGCAAGGACGGATGGAGCATGTACCACGGCGCAACCATTCCCGGTTTCCCGCAACACCCCCACCGCGGCTTCGAAACCATCACTTTCTGTCGGAAGGGACACATCGACCACAGCGACTCGCTCGGTGCCACCGCTCGATTCGGACGCGGCGATGTCCAATGGATGACGGCCGGCAGCGGTGTCGTCCACGCCGAGATGTTCCCGCTGCTCCACACGGATGAAGGAAACCACACCGAACTCTTCCAGGTGTGGCTCAACCTTCCGGCCGCCGACAAGATGGTCGACCCCTACTTCACGATGTTCTGGGCGGAGGACATCCCGCAGGTCGATCTCGGAAACGGCGGCCGCATGACCGTGATCGCCGGCGAGTTCGACGGCCACACACCACCGACGCCGCCGCCCAACAGCTGGGCGTCACGATCCGAGGCGGGTCTCGCGTTCTGGCACATCGTGCTCCCGCCCGGCGCCTCGTGGACGTTGCCGGCCACCGAACCGGACCGCGGCCGCATTCTCTACCTCTTCGAAGGCGACGAGCTCACTGTCGCCGGTGATCCGGTCGCTGGGAGCAACGGCATGGTCCTGCAGCCGGACATGGACATCCCACTCGTCGCCGGCGCAACCGGAATCGAATGCCTGCTCCTCCAGGGGCGCCCGATCGGCGAACCGGTGGCACAGTACGGCCCCTTCGTCATGAACAACCGCGCCGAGATTCAGCAAGCTTTCGACGACTACCAGCGAACGCAATTCGGCGGGTGGCCCTGGCCGAACGACGACCCGACCCACGCGCCGGAACAGGGTCGGTTCGCCATCCACGCCGACGGCCGCACCGAATCACCGACGCACTGACACCGTCCCGTCCGCCCGGTCAGCTGGGCCAGAGCTCGGTGTCCGGCTGAAACTGCGACCACGCAAACCAGAACGCCTGATGCCCGCCGAGGTCGTTGCCATCCGCATCGACTGCCCGGACGCCACCGCCATCGAGCACCACGTGCACGTTCTCGAAGACGATGGACTCGCCGGCCCGGAGCACCTCGAGTGCTGAGGCCACATGGAAGGCGACCGGCGTGCCGGATTCGGTGACGATCCCGAGCACGTCCTCCTGGACGGGAAGTCGTGGATCGACGTCGCCGATCGGGAAGATCGGGCCATTGGCGTCGCGGTTGTTGCGGAAGTCGAAGTCCCGGCCGAGCGCCAGGTCCTCGACGAGCACGGTCGTGTCGGGGTGCGTGGCCTTCCAGTCGCCCCAGGTGGCTGTGACCACACCAGCTTGGGGAAGGACCAGACCGATCTCGGCCAGCGGGCCGGTCACAGCGGTGCCAAGGAACGTGTCGAACACGGAGAACGTCTCCACGTCGTACATCACTTTGTTCGAACGGATGAGCAAGCCACTCGTACGGAGAATGGGACGGTCGACGCCATCAGGAAGCTCGTCCGTGAAGTAGGCCTGAGCGGAGCCGCACAGCGTGCAGTACGGAATGCCGAGGTCCCGTCCACCAAGGGTGTCGTTCACCATCTCCCGAACTTCCATGATCTGACGCGGGTACGCCCGGGCCTCGCCGTTCACCTCAACACCGAAGACGACGTCGTCGTCGTCCAGCCAGTCGGCCCCAGCAACGTCGGTGACCTCCGGGTTGTCTGCCGCCGGGATGCAGTTGCATGGATCGTCCGTCGTGTCGTACGGACGATCGTCGATACGGACTCCACCCCAGGACACGTGCCGCCAATCGATGTCACCCTCGACGAAAATGTTCTCCCACTCCCGAACGATCACGGTGTAGACCCGCCGCTTGGCTTCCACATAGTTCGGTGGCGCCGGGATGTCCCAGGCGATGAGATGGTCCGTCAGATCACCCCACGGGTTGCCCGGCGCAATGTCGGTGCCGAGAAGCTCGCCGGCGCTGCGGCCGAGCGACCCGGACAGATCCGGATCCTGAACGATCCGAAGAAGGTCACTGATGAGCCAGGCGATCCGAACATCTCCGGAATCGACGATGGTCGACATCGCTTCGATCTGCTCGGTGAGCCACAGGCCGGTCACCAGGTTCGGCCCGAACACCGTGTCCACGGCCGCCTCCAGTTCAGCGCTGTATGGACCGACCGGCGCAACGGGCGCCGGACCGAAGTCGATCAACTCGCCGGTCGGCAACGATCCAGGGTCGATCGATGCCGGCGGACCTGCTCCGGGTTCCGTCGAACGAATGACACCGTCGTCCACGGCTTCCGTCTCCTCGTCGGGCACGGAGGCGGGCGCGTCGGACGCAGTCGAATCGGCAGCGCTCGAGCAGGCCGCGGCCAGGAGGGAAAGCGTCACGACGAGAGCGACGGAACGGGTAGGAGTGAAACGCATGCGTCCAGTGAAACCGACGGTGGCGGACCATGCCGGCCGATGGCAGGTTCGTTAAGGAAAAGATCACACCGGTTGGCGGTGCTACGTTGCCCGCATGGAACGCATCCTCGATCTCCCGGCTCACCCCCTGATGATCCACTTCCCCGCGGTGGCCATTCCGCTGCTCGGGCTCATGGCGCTCGCGCTCGTCGCGGTTCCGCGGCTCCGGACCCAATGGCGGCTCGTCATCATCGTGCTGTCGATCGCCGTCGTGGTGACCACCTTCCTCGCGGCGAGCAGCGGCCAGGCGCTGGCCGACGCGATCTCGTTCGGGCCGGAGTACCTCGAACGGATCGACAACCACAAGACGCTCGGCGAGACACTTCGGTTCTTCGTACTCGGCATGGGGATCACCACGATCCTGCTGGCCACGGTCGGCGCACCCGACCGGGACGCTCCCATCAGTGGTCCGCCAGCCATGGTGCTCAACGTTCTGGTCGTCGCCTTCGCGATCCTGTCTGTCGTCTGGGCGTTTCGCACCGGTCATGAGGGCGCGAAAATTCACTGGGAGGGAATCCTCCCCGAGGACGCATCCGCCCAAGTCATCAACTGACGCGACCCACGAGTCGATGGTGACTAGGGTTTTCACATCGCATCCGGAGGGACCCATGCACACGTCAAACCGCATTCGCAGCTTCATCGCCACCATCGTGATCGCCATGGTGGCCACGGCCTGCGGGGGTGACAGCAGCGAAACCGCAACCGAGTCCACGGCTGCAGAGACGACGGCGGCACCCGAGACCACCGCCGCACCCGACACGACAACGGCACCGGAAACCACTGCCGCCGCCGGCCCCGCCGACGGCATGGCCGTGTACGAAGCGAACTGCGCCCGGTGCCATGGCAGCGACGGCTCCGGTGGCCGTGGTCCGAGCCTGCAGGGCATCGCCGATGAGCAGCCCGACCCCACCGACGCAATCGCCCAGACGACAAACGGTGGACGGGGCATGCCATCGTTCGGCGACAAGCTCACCGAAGAAGAGATCGTCGCAGCCGTCGACTACCTGCGCGAAGCCTTCCCCGCCGCCGCCGGCTGACACCAGCCACCCACCTCCCGGTCCCGTACGATCGGCGACGTGAACGGCAACCTCTTCGAACTTCTCCGATCCCGATGGGCCGCTGCGCCCGATCAGGCGTTCCTCCGCACCCCGACCGAGCCGACGATGAGCTACGGCGACATCGACGACCGTTCGGCGAGGATGGCGACGGTGCTCCTCTCCATGGGCGTCAACCCCGGCGATCGGGTCATGGTGCAGGCTCCGAAGTCGGTCGACGGCGTTGCCCTCTATCTCGCGTCGCTACGGATCGGCGCGGTGTACGTGCCGCTCAACACCGCGTACGTGGATGGCGAGGTGTCCTTCTTCGTCAACGACGCGGAACCCATCGTCTTCGTCTGCGAGCGAACGCCAGGCTTCGAGATTC
>CALBVR010000012.1 GCA_937969565.1 uncultured Acidimicrobiales bacterium
CGTGCCCATGAAGGGCGACAAGAACGGACGGAATGCCGTAGGCGCTCGACCCAACGTCGGCAGCGAGTCGTTGAGCGACCTCGGTCTGCACGAGCACGAGCAGGTGACCGACCCGGGGAACCCGTTCGAGGATGTCGATGATGAGGGTCGTGCCGATGTTGTACGGCAGGTTCGCGACCACATGGACCGGCCCCGACGCTTCGGCCAGCAGCGCATCCCAGTCGACGGTCTGCGCGTCGGCTTCGATGACCGTGGCGGCGTCACCAACGACCTCGGCAGCCACTGCGGCCAACCCGGGGTCGATCTCGATGGCGACCACGTCCGCACCGGTTTCGATGAGCGCAAGGGTGAGCGAACCCAGGCCCGGACCGATCTCGACCACGAGATCTCCGGGACCAACATCGGCGAGTTCCGCGATGCGGCGAACGGTGTTCGGGTCGGCGACGAAGTTCTGTCCGAGCTCGCGACGGGCCGCGAGACCGTGGTCCTCGAGGAGCCGATGCACGGTGGGTCGGCTGTGTGTCACCGATGACTCAGAGGAGGTTCTTGCCGCAGATTGGCCACTGGTCCCATCCACGCATGGCGTAGAGGGTGTAGGCCATCACGTCCTGCCATCCCGCTGGTGCGTCGATCGGATCGATGCCGACCAGGAACGGATAGTGGATGCCCGAGACCCAATCCCAGGTCTGCTGGCTGAACTGGTACGCACCGCGGTAGAGACCCGAGGGGCTGATGGCCTGATAGTTGTGCGTGGACTCGCAGCGACGGAGCGCATCCCACTGGGCGGCCGTCGGACCACCCTCCGGTGGCGGCACCCGGCCGTCGACCTGCGCGGGAGCGTTCGGGATTGCCGGCGGTTCCGGTTCGGGTTCCGGCTCAGGTTCGGGTTCGGGTTCGGGTTCGGGCTCTGGTTCCGGTTCGGGCTCAGGTTCTGGTTCTGGTTCGGGCTCAGGTTCCGGCTCGGCTCCCCCGTCGCCGTCACCCGGCTCCGTTCCCTCGCCATCCTCCGGCTCGGGCGCCGGTTCTGGCTCGGTCGTCGGGACCGTTGTCTCCGGCTCCGGCTCAGGCTCCGGTGCGGTGGTCGGCGGGTAGACGATGTCCACATCCGGCAGAAGATCGAGGTTGGTGTCGGACGGAGCGTCGATCACGATCGGGGCTGCGATGCCACGCTCGATAGCGTCGGCCCGAGCAACGGCCCAATCGGCCGACAACGACGACAGCGCCAAAACGTTGGGGCGAACGACCTCGGCACCTGCGGCCTCGTCGCCCTCCGATCCCGGTGCGACGGTCTCGGGAATGTCCTGGGCCGGAGGTGCCTCCTGCGTCAGTGTGTCCTCGGGCGCGTCGTCGTCAACCGACTCGACGATGCCGCCTTCGGCCGTCGAGGGAGAATCGATCACCAGGAATGGGATCGCCAGAACTGCAGCGAGACCGGCAAGTGCAACACGCCAGCGCTCGTTGACTCTGCTTGGTTTCAGGACGAGGATCCCCTCACTGGCCAGTACGTACAGGCGCACAGAAGCCGGGACCCCTACGCGCGACCCCAAACGCTAGGAAGGTCTGCCGGGCATTGCAACTTCATTTCGTCGCGCCGTCACGCTCCGCGCGAACGGCTGCGTCTCGTCAGGTGAGACCGTAGAAGTCGATCGCGGCGGCCGAGGTGGCTGCGGCAACGTCAGGCACGGGAAGTTCCTTGAGCGCGGCGACCGCTTCGCCGACGTGCACGACATTCGCCGGACGGTTCGGCTTCCCGCGATGCGGAACGGGCGCGAGGTACGGCGAATCGGTTTCGACCATCAGCGACTCGAGCGGCGTTGCCACCACGGCGTCCTGCAGGTCGCGGGCGTTCTTGAACGTGACGATGCCGCTCACGGAGATCATGATGCCCCGCTCCACACCTGCGGCGGCCTCATCCGGCCCGCCGGTGAAGCAGTGGAAGACAGTCCGCCGTGGTGTGCCCTCCCTGTCGAGGATGTCGAACGTGTCCGACCATGCATCGCGGGTGTGGATCACGAGAGGAAGGTCGTGTTCATGCGCCATCCGGATGTGTTCGGCGAAGACCAGCTGCTGCACGTCGCGCGGAGAATGGTCGTAGTGATAGTCGAGGCCGGCTTCGCCGATCGCGACGACGTCCGGCGCATCCAACAGTTCGACGATGCCGTCGGTGCCGTCTTTCGCATCGTGAGGATGCACACCCACAGTGGCGAACACGCCCTCGTGCCGGGCGGCCACCGCAATCGCCTCGCGGGAGCGTTCGACCGTCACGCCGACCGTCACCATTTGCTCCACCCCCGCAGCTCGCGCCGCTTCGACCCATTCGTCGCCGTCGGCACCGGGTGGGATGTGGCAGTGATTGTCGATCCAGCGGACCATGTTCAGCCCTTGAGCCTCGGATACAGCGGGTCTCCGGCCTGCAACGTCAACCCACCCGGGTATCCGCCCCAGACGGTGTCGTCGGGGATGCGCTGATCGGCCACCCGGCCCGGAAGGCCGATGCGTTCCCACGCGATCTGTGCGCCGTTGGGAATCGCCGGTTCGGCGAGGATGCAGGCGATGCGGAGTGCTTCGAGGGCGTCGCCCATGACCGCATCGACTGCGGCACCCGGCTCCATCTTCCACGGCTCGTTGGCCGCCAGATATTCGTTGGTCTCGCGAATCAGCCGCCAGGTCGCATCCAGCGCGATCGGCGGTTGCGCCCGCACCCACGCAGCCGTCGTCTCCTCGACCGCCACGGCGGCAAGGGCGGCGAGGGAGGCATCGGGGTTCGGAGCGGGAGAGGTCTCGCCGCACTTCTTTCCCGTCACCGTGATGACCCGCTGCAACAAGTTGCCGAACTGGTTGGCGAGGTCGGTGTTGTAGCGACTGATCATGGACTCGTAGCTGAAGTCCGAGTCGGGTCCGAAGGCGGGATCGCGTAGGAAGTGATAGCGGAAGCCGTCCACACCGAACGAGGCGTAGCCGTGCTCCTCGTCACCGTCGACGAGCTGCGCCGGCGAGACGCTGTTGAGCTTCGACTTGCTCATCTTCTCCCCGCCGATGAGCAGCCAGCCGTGCACGTAGTAGGTCGGCAGATCGGTGATGCCGGCCGCCAGCAACATGGCGGGCCAGAAGACGCAGTGGAATCGGATGATGTCCTTGCCGATGACGTGGTGCACCGACGGCCACCATTCGTCGAAGCGTTCCGGGTCTGCCCCGTAGCCGACCGCCGTTGCGTAGTTGATCAGCGCGTCGTACCAGACATAGAAGACGTGATCGTCGTCCCAGGGAACCGGAATGCCCCAGTCGATCGATGAACGGCTGATGGACACGTCGCGCAGCTCCTGGCGAAGCAGGCCGAGCACCTCGTTGCGATAGCCCTCGGGTTGCACCACACCGGGCGTGTTCTCGAAGTAGTCGAGCAGCTGGTCGGCGAACGCGCTCAGCTTGAAGAAGTAGTTCTCTTCCCGCATCTGTTCGGCCGGCTTGTCGTGCACCTTGCAGTTGCCGTCGTTCAGCTCGTCCTCGGTGTAGTACGCCTCACAGGAGACGCAGTAGAGACCCTCGTACGTGTCCGAGTAGATCCAGCCGTTGTCGTAGACCTTCTGCATCAACGCCTGCACCGCGGCGTGGTGCCTCGGCTCGGTCGTGCGAATGAAGTCGTCGTTGCGGATGCCCAGCTGCTCCCACGCGTCGCGGAAGCGAACCGACGTGCTGTCGGCCTGTTCGAGCGGCGTCACGCCGTTCTCCTCGGCCGAGCGGGCGATCTTCAGGCCGTGCTCGTCGGTACCGGTGAGCATGAACGTCTCTTCACCCAGCAGGTGGTGCCAACGAGCGAACGCATCGACGAGCACGGTGGTGTACGCGTGACCGATGTGCGGTGCGTCGTTGACGTAGTAGATCGGGGTGGTGATGTAGAAGCGACTCACGTCTTGATCCTAGGTGGCTGAAACGCCGACTCGGTCCGGCGCCCGGTCGTCGCGCGAGACTCACGGGATGGACCGCCCATCCGCCGACCAGCTTCGCGATGCGATCGCAGCAAGCCGGGCGGGCGCCGACGACCTGGACGCCGACGAGGCCCGCTACCTCGAGCGCGTTGCCTCCAACCTCGAGGGCATCCTCGAACGCGAGGCGCTGCTGCTCGACGATGCGACCGCGGCAACCATCACATCGTTCTCCACCCTGGTCGCAGGAGGACCACCCGATCCGCCGTCGGCCGCTGAGGACCAAGCCGCATCGCTTCGACACACACTCGACCGCAGACTGCGAGATGGCCTGCTCACCCCCACCGACGAGGTCCTCGCCGCCTTGCGGGACGACGCCGCACGGCGGCTCGCCATCGCCCGGCCCGGCTACCTCCACCCGGCAACGTGACCCCCTCCGAGCTCGAGCTGGCCGTTGCCCGCCTCTGCGCTCCGGCCGGCGGCGCCATGCCGACCGTCCGACATCGCGCCACCGCAAGCGCGGGAGCGACACGATCCACCCACATTGTGGACATCGACGACATTGCGGCTGTTGTTCAGCTCCGGCATCGGGAGTCCGCGCTCCAGACGATGTCCTCGACCACGGAGCGGGCCGTCGTGGGAGCGGCGATGGACGCGGGCGTCCCCGGGGCCTCCACGATCGCCGCCGGCTGGATGCCCGAGATCGAGGCGGACGCGATCGTCAGCGCCTTCCTCACGGGCGAGACGATTCCACGCCGGGTGTTGCGGCTCGCACCACCCGACACTCCGCTGGCTGCAACGCTCACCGCCGATTGCGGGCGAGCGCTCGCCGCCCTCCACAGCGTGGATGACTCGCAACTCGAGGTCATCGACGAACTCCCTCGGCACACGGAACTCTCGTACCTGGAGCACCTCCACGATCTCCTCGACGCGCTCCCGACCGCCCACCCTGCCCTGCGTTTCGGGCTCGCGGTGCTCGCCACCAACCGCCCCGAACCACAAGCGATGCGGCTCGTGCACGGCGACTTTCGCAACGGCAACCTGCTCGTGAACGACGGCGGCCTCGCGGCCGTCCTCGATTGGGAGCTCGCTCACCTCGGTAACCCGATGGAAGACATCGCGTGGCTGTGCCTCCGAACCTGGCGATTCGGACACGAGTCCCATCCCGTTGGTGGATTCGGCGATCTCGGCCGACTGCGCGCCGAGTACGAGGCGTCGGGCGGAACGTGGGACGCAGACGGCTTCCGCTGGTGGACGATTGCCCGCACGATCTGGTGGGGAGCCGGGCTGGCCACCCAGGCGGCGAGCTTCGAGCGGGGCGAAAGCGAGTCGCTCGTGCACGCCGCCAGCGGACGCCGCGTCGTCGAGCTCGAATACGACCTCCTGAACCTCCTTGGAGATGACCATGGATCTTGAACTTCCCGCCGACCTCGTCGCCTACCTCGGCGAGCTCGACGCCTTCATCGAGGCGGAGATCGCGCCGCTCGAAGCCGACAACATCGAGTACTTCGACCACCGACGCGAACACGCCCGCACCGACTGGGACAACGAGGGCATACCCCGCCCCGAGTGGGAAGCACTGCTGGCGGAGATGCGCCGACGCGCCGATGCGGCCGGCCATCTGCGGTATGCCCTCCCCTCCTCTGTCGGTGGGCGGGATGGTTCGAATCTTGCGATGGCGGTCATCCGGGAACACCTCGCGGCCAAAGGTCTCGGGCTCCACAACGACCTCCAGAACGAGTCGTCGATCGTCGGCAACTTTCCGGTGGCGATGATGATCCTCGCCCGCGGTACGGCCCAGCAGCAGACCGACTTCATCGAACCGATGCTCCGCGGCGAGCGGCGGGTCGCCTTCGGGCTCACCGAACCCGACCACGGCAGCGACGCCACCCACATGGACGCCACCGCCGTGCCCGATGGAGACGGTTGGCTCATCAACGCCCACAAGCGCTGGAACACCGGCATGCACCATGCCACCCATGACGCCGTGTTCGCCCGAACCAGTGGTGAGGACGGCGATGCCGATGGCATCACGTGCTTCCTCGTGCCCACCGATTCCGACGGCGTGACCGTCGGACCGTACTGGTGGACGTTCAACATGCCCACCGACCATCCCGACGTGCGATTCACCGACGTCCACGTGGACGGCGACGCCGTGCTCGGCGACATCGGCCGAGGGCTCGAACTGGCCCAGATCTTCGTCCACGAGAACCGAATTCGACAGGCCGCCAGTTCGCTTGGCGCCGCCCAGTACTGCATCGATCAGGCGGTGGCGTTCGCCAAGGAGCGGGCGCCATTCGGCAAGCCGCTGTGGCTCAACCAGGCCGTCCAGTTTCCGCTGGCCGAATTGCAGACCGAAGCGGCGATGCTCCGAGCCCTCATCCGCGAGACCGCCTGGAAAATGGACCGCCAGCATCACATGGAGGTCACCGACCTCGTGAGCATGTGCAACTATCGGGCCAATCGACTGGTCTGCCAGGCCGCCGACCAGGCCATGCAGACCTGCGGAGGCATGGGGTACTCCCGCCACATGCCGTTCGAGCACATCTACCGGCACCACCGCCGATACCGGATCACCGAAGGCTCAGAGGAAATCCAGATTCGCCGAGTCGCCGGCATCATGTTCGGCCGCCACGCCAAACGCTGACCTCCGAGAGCACGCGTCGAAACCCGAGGGCACGCCCAATGCCCCCGGGCTTCGTCATCCGCGCTGACCGATGTCGGGGCCCTAGGCCGACACCACCTCACGCAGCTGCGGCCACTCGTGATCGGCGGGAACGCCGAGCTCACGCTGGTTCTGCAGATCGTCGATGCGGCGAAGCTTCTTCTGCATCACGTTGGTTCGCGTTCCCTGCAGTTGGCCGAAGGCGTTCTGCACGGTGTCCAGGTGCTTGCCGACCTTTTCGATCTGCTCGCCGAACTTGCCCCACTCGTTCGAGAAGTCGGCCAGGCAATCCATGATCTCCTCGCCCCGACGTTCGAGCATGAAGTTGTCCATTGCCTGGCGGATCACCGCCAGGACTGCGAAGAGCGTGCTCGGCCCGCAGAGCACCACCTTGGAGGCGAGGGCGGTGTCGATCAGCTTCGGATCGTTCTCGTGCACGAACGAGTACACACTCTCGTTCGGCATGAACAACAGCACGTAGTCGACCGAGTCGGCGCCGTCGCTGTACCGACGATCGGCCAGCTCAGAAATCTTCGCCTTTGCATCGCGGCGGAACTGGTTTCGATAGTCGTCCGCCCGGGGATCATTGGTCTCGAGGGCTTCGAGGTGACGAAGGTAGTTGTCCACCGGGAACTTCACGTCCATGTGGAGCAGCATGTTCTTCGGCATCGTGAACGTGATGTCGGGGATGCCGCCCGAGGCGATCGCACGCTGCTTGTCGTAGTTGATGCCCTCCTTGAAACCGGCGGCCCGCAACACGTCTTCGGCCATACGCTCCCCCCACTGCCCGCGAGCCTTCGGGCTCGCCAGCGCCTCGCGCAATCCGCCCGTCGTCTGCTGCAACTGTGAGGTCGCCCGGGCGGCCTCCTCGAGCCCCTTCAGCACCGCGCCCTGCTGACCGGCCGTGTGCTGCTGCAGATCGGTGACCATCTTCTGGATCCGACGCATTTCGGCGTTCATCTCCGCCGTCTGTTTCTCGAACGTGGCCGTCGACGCCACGATCTTCTCGCTGCCATTCTTCATCTGGGCGTCGAGACGCTCGGTGCCCTGACGAAGACGGGCATCCAGCTTTGCATCGGCCACCTCAGTCGCCCGAACCACCGCAGCCTGCACCGTGGCCTCGCGGTCACGCTCCAACACGTCGGCTGTGGCCCCGCGCTCGGCGAGCGCAGCCGAAACGGCAGCCGCAACCGCCGTCTGCTGCGTCGACTGATGACGCTCGGCCAGCTGACGCAGGACGACCACCAGGACGGCAAGACCGACCAGAAGACCGAAGACGAGGGCAAGAAAGGGAAGCACGATGTTCATGAGCGTCACCGTACGTAGAGGGTGTGACAGTCGTTCGCTTCGAGCGCTCTTGCCTTCCGCTTTTGCTGGTTGGATTGGGCCGTCATACTTGGTTCGTGGGCAGCGGGAGCCTTTCGGCACTCAAATCCGGGCGGAACGGACTCGGACTCCGACGCGGCGATGCACGAGTTACCGCGCACAACGAGCGATGGCCCGATCTGTACGCCGAGCTCGCCGACGAACTCCATGACGTGCTCGCCGACCTCGACGTGCGCATCGAACACATCGGCTCCACCGCCGTCCACGGGCTCTGGGCCAAGCCGATCCTCGATGTCGGCATCGCCCTCCCCGTCGACTTCGACGTGCGCGACATCACCCGTCGCCTCGAATCCTTCGGGCTGCACTTCGTCGAAGACCTCGGCGACTACGGCGGTCTCCTCTTCGCCGCATCGTCGGCCCCCGACATCGTCGTGCTTCATGTCCATGTCGTCGCGATCGACAACCTGCAATGGCGGCGCTACCTGCTGTTTCGGGACGCCCTCCGCAACCAACAGGCGTTGGCAGACGACTACAGCACGGTGAAACGAACGCTCGCAGCAGCGCATCCGTCCGACCGACCCAGCTACCTCGCCGGGAAGTCGGAGTGGGTCGAGCACACCATCGACCGGGTCGACCTCCGAGGACCGTCCACTCCCCGCTGAATCAAGAATTCATCGGTTCCGATGCGGCACACGGTCATCGGGCCGCAAGACTCTCCCCCATGGATTCGCGTCTCGCCACCGGCCTGGTCTTCTTCACGTCGGCACTCATCCTCGTCGTCGAGATCGTGGCCGGCCGGCTGATGGCCCCGTACGTCGGCGTCTCGCTCGAAGCGTTCACCGGCATCATCGGCACCGTGCTCGCCGGCATCGCCGTCGGATCGGCCGTGGGCGGCATGCTGGCCGACCGGCAGGACCCGCGGCGGCTCATCGGCCTCGCCCTGCTGATCGGTGGCGGCCTCACTTTTCTCTCCGTGCCGATCGTGATGTCGATCGGGCCCGGCATGAGCTCAACACCGCTCAACATCGTGGTGCTCACGGCCTCGGCATTTCTGCTGCCCACCTCGGTCCTCAGCAGCATCAGCCCCATGGTGGCGAAGCTGAAGTTGGAATCGCTCGAGGAGACCGGCGCCGTCGTCGGCCGTCTCTCCGCTGCGGGTACGGTCGGCGCGCTCGTCGGCACGTTCGGCACGGGCTTCGTTCTCCTCGGCCTCTTTCCCATCCGGGCGATCATCTTCGTGATCGGTGCACTGCTGACGGTCGCCGGCATCCTCGTCCTCATCAAGGTGGCGAAGGAGAAGCCCGACGGCTTTCAATCGAGCCTGGTCGCGATCGCTGCATTCCTCTGTCTCGGCATCGGGAATCAGTGCGACGTGGAGACCGACTATGCGTGCGCCCGGGTGATCCCCGACGAAGACCGGGCCGGCGGGCGCAGCCTGATCCTCGACTCGGTCCGCCACGCACACGTCGACCTCGACGACCCCACCCACCTCGAGATCCGGTACGCCAAGCTGCTCGGCGCGGTGATCGACGGCATGCCGGCCGGTCCCCTCGATGCCCTGCACGTCGGGGGCGGAGGCTTCTCCATTCCCCGCTACCTGTCGACCACCCGGCCGGACAGCACCAATGTCGTGCTCGAGATCGACGAAGGACTGGTCGACATCGCCCGCAACGAGCTCGGGCTCGCCGATGCACAGAACCTCGACATCCGTATCGGCGACGCCCGCCTCGAGTTCGAACCGCTCCCCACCGACGGATTCGACGTGATCGTCGGCGATGCGTTCGGTGGCGATGTCGTGCCATGGCACCTCACGACCACGGAGGCCGTTGCCGAATACGACCGGCTCCTCCGCGACGACGGCATCTACGTGATGAACCTGATCGACGGCGACCAGAGCCGATTCGCCCGGGCGCAGATGGCCACGCTCCATGAGCACTTCGACCACGTGGCGGTCATGTTGCCGGTCGAGCTGCCGTCCGTTCCCTACAACCAGATCATCGTCGCATCGGACGCTCCCCTACCGAGCGTCACGATTCCAGAAGGCGCAGGTGCCCTCGTCGCCGACGCGGCCGCGCTGGCCTACGTCGGCGATGCTCAGGTCCTGACGGACGACTTCGCTCCGGCCGAGCAGCTCAAGCAGTAGCGGGGACCCGCCTAGAGGGTGAGCGAGCCGCGGCTCACGTTGGTGCCGACGTTGCCCCTCGGATCGGTCACCCGAACCACGACATACCATTCGCCCGAACCGACGAGGTTCCCCGGCACGGTCCACCCGAAGCGGTTCTTCTTGCCCGTCGTCGAGTTCATCGTGCCGATCGTCTGGGGGTTGGAACCGTCGGAGTTGCGGGAGATGAGGATCTCCGCGGTCGAACCGGCGTCCCAGGTGCGGTCCCGGAACTCGACGGTGAACCGGCCGTTGGTCGGCTTGTCGTCTTCAGCGAGCTTGATCCAGTCGACGAAGAATCGACGGGTGCCGCTGTCCTCGTGCGGGTCGAACCGGAACAGCTCGATGTCCTGGCCGGCCCAGGCGATCGGGTCGTCCTCTTCGAGCAGTTCTGCGGCCGTGTAGTCGTTCAGATCGATCGTGATGGTGTTCCACCCGGGCGACACGACGATGTCTTCCGTGACCCGCACGTCGCCGTTGGTCGTGCGCCAGACGAGGCGGGCGTTCATGCCGCCCCCTGGATCGTGCGAGAGCGAGAACCCGCCCTCGAAGAACACCCGAGCCGTGAAGCGATGGTACTTGTCGGCGTCGATCGGTTGACCGTCCACGATCGGCAGTCGGAAGCCACTGTCGCTCAACTCGGGAGCGGCGTTGATCCCCACCAGCTGACCGTCCTGGATCGACCAGGTCATGTTCCGGGTGAGCGCCACGTCGGACGCCTCCGAATAGTCCCAGGCGTCGCCACGGACCTCGATGTCGTACGAGGCGCCACCGATGGCGTCCGGCTGGATCACCACCGGCACAGGTCGATCGTTGATCTTGACCTTGCGAGGTGCCGATCGCCCGTTGGCCGACTCGGTGTAGACGAAGTACGTGCCGGGAGGGAAGCCGTCGGTCCGGAAGTACAGGGCTCCTCGGCCGATCGTTCCAACCACACCCCAGTTGGCGTTGTCGGCGGTGTTGTTGCTCGGGTCCTTGTCCCGGTCCCAGATCAGTTGTGCGTCGGCGTTCGTGTCGCGACTCTTCACGCGGATGCCACTCGTCGTCGGCTCGTAGAGGCGAATCCAGTCGATCTCGATGTTCGCGGCCTTGGCCGACGGCGTGAGGATGAGCCCGCGGATCTCGCCTGCCCACTCGACGTCTCCCTTTGCGGGGTCGTTGACGAGCGGAATCGTGTAGGTGTTCCATCCTTCCGCGACCTGAAAGCCGACGCCGCCCTTGCATTCGAGCACGGTGCGGCCGCAGTCGTACCAGGTGACCTCAGCGGCTGCTCTGGTCTCGCCGGTCATGCGCATGCGGAACGTCAGATGGGTGAAGCGATCTGCGTCGATCGGGAAGAGCGCGCCGTCGCGGCCAATGGGGATGCTCTCCCAGCTCTGGAGCAGCCGCAGGTTGGCCTGCGCGGCGCCCGTGGCCTTCCACTTGCCTCCTTCGACCCGAACATTCGAGAACCCGATCGTGTTCAGACCCGGAATGTCGGGAAGATCGCTGGCCTCGGAGAAGTCCCACGCGCCGGTGAAGGCCTCCGTGGCGAAATCGGGGGCCTCATTGATCTTTCGGGCGCTCAGCCGGGGCTTGGTCACCTGCTGCGCCGATGCCGGCGCAATCGAAACGAGGGTCGCCAGCAGGGCGAGGATCGTGAGGACGGAAAGTCGGGTTTTCATCAGCGATTCCAACGGCGCATTCCGGTCGGATCTTTACCGACGGGTGCGACCGGTTCGGGCCCACGCGGAACCTGACACTAGCCAAGGGACGCGAATGGCGGGCATCGGGCGTTCAGCCGTCGATCACCGGGCCGGAGACACGGTCCTCCCAGTTGCGGGAGAACTGGAGTCGGGTGCTGGTTCCCGGGTTCGTTTCGGGGCCGTCGCCGCGGCGCATGGTGATCGATCCGCCGAGCTCGGTCGTCACGAAGGTGTGGACGAGCGTGAGACCGAGACCGCTGGCTTCGGCGAAGTCGAAATCTTGCGGCGGTCCCACGCCATTGTCGGAGACGGTCACGGCGAGTTCGCTGCCATCGCGCTCGAAGTTCACCGTGACGATACGACCCTCGTCCGGACTGATGTGGGGCGGAAACGCATGGTCGACCACGTTCTGCAGCAGCTCGGTCAGGATGACGGCGAGGGGCATCGACCGGATCAGCGGCAGCCGTCCGGCGTCGCCTGCAAGCCGGAACTGAATCGGCTTCTCCGGCGACTGGAGCCCTTCTTCAATCAGGCGGATCAGTGGCTTGGCGACGTCCAGGAACGGCGCGTCATCTCCCGATGCGTCGTCGCTCGCGTCGTTGGCCAACGTTTCGTGCACGATCGCGATGGCTGCCACTCGTCTCACCGATTCCTCCAGCGCGTCCTTGCCGTCCTGGGAGGACACCCGGCGAGCCTGCAGCCGAAGAAGGCTGGAAATGGTCTGGAGGTTGTTCTTGACCCGGTGATGGATCTCCCGGATGGTTGCGTCCTTGCTGAGCAGCAGTCGGTCCCGTCGCTTCAGCTCCGACACGTCCCGCACGAGAATGAAGCTGCCGTCGATCTCGCCGTTGCTGATCAGTGGCACGCACCGGGACGTGACGGTGACGCCTTCTCCCCGCTCGAGCTCCTGGGTGACGGCCTTCTCCAGCGCATAGGAGGTGCGGATGAACGAATCGTCCAAACCGATCTCGCTGAGGCGTCGGCCGACGGCGTTGCGGTGAATTCCCAGTCGGTGCAGGGCCGACACGCCATTCGGCGACTGGAAGGTGACCCGACGGTCATCGTCGAGGACGAGCACGCCGTCGCCGACACGGGGCGCGCCGTACTGGGGTTCGTCGGCGCCGATGAACGGGAACCGGCCGTCGCAGATCATCTGGGTCAGGCGTTGCGCCAGGGAGATGTAGGTGCGTTCGAGCTGCAACAGGTCACGGTTTCGGGTGCGACGTTCGAGCAGCACGACGCCGAGCCGGCGGCCGTCGAGCTGGAACGGCGACGCCGAGATCTCCGCCTGGCCTTCGGGGAAGTGCGGGCCGAGTTCCACGTTGCCGCTGCAGATCGCTCCGCTCTCCCACGCTTCGGCCACCAGGTGCCGGTTCTCCGGCCGGTGTCGGTCGCCCAACGGATCGTGGCCGTACAGCGTCGGTGCAGTCGACGGGCGCACGTTGGCGAGCACCACGAACGACTCGTCACCTTCAGCAGCCACCGGGGCGAGCAGGAGCACGTCGGCCAGGGCGAGGTCGGCGAGCAGGTTCCACGTGCGGAACAGGCGCTTCATGTGCTGAATGGCGTCGGGGTCGAAACCGGCGACGTTGCGGGCCAGATCTATCGGCGATGCCATGGGCCGATCCTACGCCGGGGTGGCGCTCACCAGAGACCTTCACCGAGCTCGGCCAGACCGGTCACGTTGCTTGGAGAATGCACGGTTCGCGGAATGGTCAGGGTGGCAAACCCCTCCAACTGTGCAATCGCTTCGGCTTGGGCTGCAGCAACTCCGCACCGCTCGAGCACGTATTCGGCTCCGGGCGTGAGCAGCGCAGTGTTGGATTGCGAGAAGTGGCTTCGTTCTCCCGAGGTGACGCGCTCCGCCGCGTCGGCGACGCCCGGATCCCAGAATTCGGGAGGCTCGACCCCGTTGACGACGACGCCATCGAGTGTCAACCCCCGTTCGTCGAGTTCTTCGACGAGGGCGCCGACGCGTTCGATCGATGCGACCGAAGGTGCGCTCACGGCCAGGAGTGCGGCGTCGTCACCGGCGAGGTCCGCTGCGACCGCCGACGTTCGCTCGACCATGCCCGGGACCACCGTCTGCATGAGGGTGAAGAACTCGACGATGTCGGAGAAGAACTGGCTCCCGAGCAGGCGATCGGCGAGCGAGCCGAAGGTGCGGGTGGCGGCCGCGCCGACGATCGACCCGGATTGTCCTCCGGTCAGCCAGTTCAGAAGCGAGCTGGAGAAGAACTCCTCGACCCGCTGCGGTGCGTCGAAGAAGTCGAGTGCGTTCTGGGATGGCGGCGTGTCGACGATGATGAGGCGGTAGCGGTCGCTGGCGATGGCTTCTTCCAGCCAACTGAGGGCGGCGTAGTCGTTGCCGTGGACGAACGTGTCGGCGATTCGGCGGTAGACGGGGTTGGCGATGATTCGATCTGCGGTCGTGGCATCGGGTGCTTCCTGTCGCACCAGCGCATCCCATGCCCGGCCGGGATCGAGCATGGCGGCGCTCAACCGGCCGCCGGTCGGATGCGGCACACGAACAGCGTCGTTGCCGTCGATCTCCATGCCGAGTGCCGACGCGAGACGGCGGGCCGGATCGATGGTGAGGACGAGCACTTCGCCGTCGAGCCGGTCGGCGGCCACCATGCCAAGCGCTGCGGACACGGTGGTCTTGCCCACGCCGCCCGCGCCCGCCACAACAAGGAGTGAACGACCTTCGGCGATGGGCCCCAAACCGAGGCGGGAGGCGCTGGAGCTTCGGGCGTTCACAACGACAGCTCGTCGGCGATGGCTTCGCGAATCTCACCCTGCAGGTCGACGCCGGCGCCGAACTCGGGAAGGTGGAGCACCTCGGTGCCGGGCGGCAGGTCGGTTCGCAGTCGACGGTCGACCTCGGACGCCACGTCGGCCCGGTCGAGTCCGATCTGCACGGCGTCGAGCAACCCGTTCGCCCCCTTTGTGAGGCGTTTGGGCCGGTCGGTCAGCAGCTCAGCGAGTTCGCTGCGGCGCGATCGGGCGTACAGCTGTGGTCGGGTTCGGTTCACGACGACGGCCGCCAGCCGGGCCGGCGTGGAGGTGTGCAGGCGATCGACGAACTCGAGCGTTTCTGCGACTGGCACTTCCTCGGCCAGCGTCACGTTGACCACGCCGGTGATCTCGGGATCGCCGAGGAGCTCGATCATCCAACCGGTCTCGTTGGCGATCCGCCCGATCGGGGCGATCTCGGCCACGTTGCCGGGAGCGGCGAGCTCGCCGAGCAGGTGGCCGCTCGCGGCGGCATCGACGACGACCATGTCCCAATCGCCCGATCGGGCCTCATGGGCGTACTTGCCGACCAGAAGGAGTTCCGAGACGCCCGGCGCCGCATCAGCAACGAACGAGAAGGCACCGGCGACCGGTCCGGCCACCGACCCCAGGGGGCCGAGCTGCAGCTTCACGAACTCGCTGAGCGCGGCCTGCGAGTCGATTTGCAGGACATGGAGATTCGGGCGAACTTCGAGCGCGTCCGATGAGGGGGCGGGGCCGAACATTCCGGCTGCGCCGGGGCTGCCGTCCGCAGCGACGAGCAGTGTGCGGGCGTTGCGGAAGGCGGACAGCGCGGCGATGGCGGCAGCAACCGAGGACTTTCCGGTGCCGCCTTTGCCGCCGACGATCAGCAGACGGCGATCAAACAACCCCATCCGCTGCCCCGCCGATCAGCCGAAGCCGATGGGACGGGCGTTCTCTCCGCTGCCGATTTCGACGTAGGCGATCTTGTCGGCCGGGATGGCGACGTGGTTGCCCTTCTTGTCTTCGAGCCAGAGCACGGCATCGGTGCCCGACACAGCGCCGTCGATCTTTGCCTTGATGGCGGCAGCGTCGACATCGTCGGCGAGTTCGAGTGCGATTTCCTTGGCGGTGTAGGTGACACCAATTCGAATGTCCACGGTTCCTCCGGTTGGGGCGGGTGGTAGGGCGTTCGGTTCGCCCGGTGAGCTAGTTGAGCTAGTTGAGCTAGTTGAGCAGATTGAGCTTCGAGGTGTAGCGACGCTTCGGCGCCATCTCGACATCGATGCGCTCGGCCATCGATGCGAACACCTGGCTGGCCTCGCTCTCGGGGGCCATCGCAACGATGGGCTTGCCCGAGTCGGATCCTTCACGAAGCTCAGGCACCAACGGCACCTGGCCAACGAGCGGCACCTCGAGACGGTCGGCCAGTTCCTGGCCGCCGCCGGCGCCGAACAGGTAGTACTGCTTGCCGTCGTCGCCGGTGAACCAGCTCATGTTCTCGATCACGCCATGAACGGTGAGGTTCACCTTCTCACCCATGAATGCGGCGCGCTGGGCCACGCGCTGGGCGGCCGGCTGGGGCGTGGTGACGACGTACATTTCGCTGCGAGGCAGGAACTGTGCAAGCGACAGGGAGATGTCGCCCGTGCCCGGCGGGAGATCGATGAGCAGGTAGTCGGGGTCGTTCCAGTACACGTCGGTGAGGAACTGTTCGAGCGCCTTGTGGAGCATGGGGCCACGCCAGATGACGGGCTGGTCCTCTTCCGCGAAGAAGCCCATCGAAATGGCATGGACGCCGTGGGTTTCCGGCGGGATCAGCATGTCGTCGATGACCGTGGGCGGGTTCTGGATGCCGAGCATGCGGGGAATCGAGAAGCCCCAGACATCAGCGTCGATGAGAGCCACGGACTTGCCCCGGTTTGCGAGAGCGATCGAAAGGTTGGTGGTGACCGAGGACTTGCCGACGCCGCCCTTGCCCGACGCGATCAGCAACACGCGGGTGCGGCTGTCCGGGTCGGCGAAGGGGATGTCGCGGCCCTCGGCGTGACCGTGTGCGGGGTTGTTGCCGGCGGTCGCGGCCGGGTTGCCCTGCAGCATGTGCCGAACGTTGGCCCGCTCTTCGTCGGTCATCACGGTGAAGTCGATCGATGGATGGGCGACGCCCATCTCCGAGAGTGCCCCGGTGACGCGGTTCGTGATTTCGCTGCGGAGCGGGCAGCCGGCGATGGTCAGTGCGATCTGGACCTCGACAGCGTCGCCGTTGATGCTGATGGTCTTGACCATTCCCAGATCGACGATGCTCCGGTGGAGTTCGGGATCCTCGACGGGGCGCAGTGCCTCGATGACCTGTTCTTCGGTGACGCTCATGGACTCAGGCTATCGACCGGGGGTGCACACGGGATGATCAGAACCAGCCCTGCACCGTGGCGTCGCCGCCACTGAACCACCACCAGGCGACCAGACCGGCGGCGACCATCAACATGACCGAGACGATGATCGTGCTGCGGGGTATCGGCCCCTCCGCATCCATGCCAGGGGCCTTGCTCCTGACGTAGCGCAGTGCTCGGTCGGCCCACACGAAGTCCCGGCTCAGAATGACCAGACCGCCAGCGATGGCGACCAGGCCGGGGCCGGGCAGGACCATCATGGCCAGACCGGCGAGCACGAGCACGAACCCCAGCGCCATACGCCCGAGTCGGATGAGCACGTGCTGCCACGCCTGCTTCGGCGTGTCCTCGGTGTGGCCCACCTCGAGCTCGGCCCGGATTGCGGCATCCCGGAAGTCGGTGTCGCCATCCTGATCGATGTCGCCGACCGCGAATGCGTTGGCGGGCGCGGCCTGGTCGGCGGGTGTGGTGGTAGCTGACGGGTCGTCGGACATGCCAGCAAGCGTATGTCGATTCGCCGAGTCGTGAACCGAATGGTGCCACTCGCCGTGCCGGGACAATCTCGAAACCGCGTCATAGCGACAACGGCGGAACCCGAACCACCCGAGCGCTCCGACATGGCGCCGGCGTCACACTCCTCCAACCGCGTCATAGCGACAGTTGCCGAGGCAAGCTCCCACCCGCGCGCCCGCCCACGCAGGTCCATCCCAGTTGTCGCTATGACGCGGTTTGCGCATCGACTCCCGCTCCGAGTTCTCGTGCCCCGTTTGCCTGCACCTCAACGCCGGTCGGCTGTCTGCGCCTCGACGGCGGTCGGCGTTCGCCGACCGCCCCGGGCGCCCTCGCCCTCGCCCTCGGCTGAGCGTGCTGTCTGAGAACGTTGTCGCTATGACGCGGTGGGAATGCTGTCCCCGCTGGATGGTTGGCCGCTTCGTTCGGCGAGGTGGCGGCGGACCGACCGGGCGCGCCGGGTGATGCGGGCGAGCGTGGTGGGCGGGGCGCCGAGAAAGCGGTAGCGACCACGACCCACCCGTTCAACCCGGCCATTGCGAATCTCCCAGCGGAGCGCGTCCGACACAGCCTTGGACGGCCGACCGGCCAGCGGGGTGTTCAACCGTTCCAGCTCGTCAACCAACTGGGTGATCGACATCGGCACGCCGGCTGAGGCGAGAAGGTCGATCAGCAAACAGCGCAGAGGGCGACCGCCGATCGGCTCATCGGGCGCACAGATGAACACATCGTCGTTCGAACGACCTCCCCCGAGCGGCTTCCAGAATCCCATGCCCCATTGTGCTCGCAGGGTGTGACAGGTCCCCGGATCGGCAGTCGTCGGGGTGTGACACCTTGTGGCGCTGGTGGATATGGTCGCCACCATGGCTGAGAAACCGAATCCGTTGGCTGCCGGCACCGAGGCGCCCGACTTCACGTCGACCACCTTCGACGGCACCGAGGTGTCCCTGTCCGCACTGCGGGGTCAGAAGGTTGCGCTGTACTTCTACCCGAAGGACGCCACCCCGGGCTGCACCAAGCAGGCGTGCAACCTGCGCGACAACCATGCGCTGCTCGCCGAGCATGGGATTGCCGTGATCGGCGTGTCGCCCGACGACGATGAGAGCCACGAGAAATTCAGCGGCAAGCAGGAACTGAACTTCCCGCTGATCGCCGACCCCGATCACACGATCATCGAGGCGTACGGCGTGTGGGGCGAGAAGAAGCTCTACGGCAAGACCTTCATGGGCTTGCAGCGTGCGACCTTTCTCATCGACGAGGACGGTGTGATCCAGCACGTGTTCAAGCGCCCGAAGGTGGCCGAACACGCGGAAGAGATCATCGGCAAGCTCTGACCGCAGCGCGGAGGAACCTGCTCAGTCGACGGCCGTCGGCAAACCGTCCACGTATCGGATCGTGTTGGCCCGACGTGCCGGGACCCGGTCGCCGGGCGTGATGACGCCGGTGAGATTGCACGGATCGCAGCCGTTGACCTCCACGACCACCTGGGCGCGTTCGGTCCGCTTGATTCGGCTCAGATGATCGGCGGCTTCGGGCAGCGCGTACTGCTCGCCGCCGAAGCCGGACACGAACCGACCACCGCGGATGAGGCCCCGTGCCTCCAGCCGGCGAAGGGCCCAGAGGACTTCGCGCCAGGGCAACGCCAGCTGCTCGCGGGCCACGAGCCCGTGGAAGACGACACCCCACCGGGCGAGAAGCTGCTCGGCCACCGCCTCGGCGAGTTCGTCGGGGTCTGCTTCCAGCGTCTGGTCGGCGAACACGGTCCAGCGACCCTCGCCTCCGGAGCGGGCGGCGGTTCCCCGTCGCAGACCGCGGCGGCCTCGCTGTTCGGTCGTCTTGCGATCCCTGGCATCGAAGAGCGAGCGGACGGCGTGGAAGCTGTCGGCGTGGATGAGCCCGCGGGCGACGAGATCCCACAGGCCCTGCTCCACGTCGGTGGGGATGCGACCGGTGGCAGCGCCCAACTCGTGGTGGAATCGGGCACCCCGCTCACGCAGCTCCTCGTACAGTTCGGCGGCGGCCCCGGCCGCCGGAGGCTCGACCCGTTCGGGCCCGCGGATCGCCGCGACGAGCCAGTCCAGGTCGTTGCGCAACGCAAGGGTGATCGGCGTCGCCTTCGTGGCCGTGGAGCGGTCCTCACCGCTGGCGCACCCGGCCATCCGCCCCCAGGTGAGGTCGCCGGCGAGGCTTCGTCGGTCCAGGAGATCCGGCGAATGCGATCGGAGCCGGCCGCCGAGCAGATGCGGTTCCCATGCCGCCGCGGCCGCGTGCCAGCCCTGCAGCTGGGCGACGACGTTGGTGAGTCCGTCGACCCCGTGCAGCTGGCTGCCGGGGGCGAGGTGTTGCCACTCGAAGAGATAGCGCATGAAGTCCTGGGCGGTGGCGGGGTCGACCCGCGCCCGCTTCGACTTCTGGCTGTACACGTGCATCCGGGCCAGGAGCCGTTTCGAGCACCATTGCTCCCGGTCTTCGCCGTCTTCGACCGGCCGCCAGGTGCCGCGAATGGCACTCCCCTCGTTCTCCAGGCCGACGAGCGCGAACTCGATGCTCGACCGCGGCTGGTTCAGCTGACGGGCCAGCTGTTCGGCCGTCGTGACGGCGCAGAGCTCGAGGCGGCCGCGCACCGCGGATTCCAGATCGTCGCCGATCTCCCGCCACGGCAGTACGCCCCACCATCCGTCGCGGTCTTCGACACGACCCGCTGCCTGCAACGCATCGAAGTGGCCTCGCCAGGCATCGACCGGCCGCGTCACCACGAGCGAGTCGAGCAGTTCGAACAGTTCGTCGGGTGTCCTCGGGTCCGGGATCACCTGCGCCGCGACCTCTGCGATGGCCTCGGTAGAAACCTTCCCGATTTCGGTGAGGTCGACCGGCAGACCCCGTCGCAGCGGCACCGCCCGGGTTCGACGGTCGATGGCCTCGGCGTCATCGAGGAACGTGAACGCCTTGCCGACCAGCAGTTCGTGGCACAGCGGCGACGGCTCGGTGGAGTCGACGCAGACCACCTCCAGCTCGTCGTTCTCGAGCCGCTCGACCATCGCACGAAGCCCATCGATGTCCATGGCTTCACGCAGCGTGTCGTTCATCGTCTGACGCACGATCACATGATCGGGTAGCTCCACGGGACCGGACACGTTCTCCTGGCAGGCAGCGGCGAGCGGGAACAGCGCCGCCATCACGTCGTCGGCTTCCATGCGCTGGATCGGCGGCGGGTTCTTGCGTCCGCCCTTCCAGCGCAGCACGAGCAGCGACCGGTTCAGGTTCCAACGCCATCGGCTGAGGAACATGGGCGACGGCGGCACCAACACGGCGTTGGTGAGCGTCTGTTCGACCGTGGTGGACTTCAGGAAGTGGCGGACGTCGCCCAACGGGAAGCTGTGCTGTGGACCGAGGGAGAGCACGACGGCATCGTCGGACGCAGCGGCCTGGAGTTCGAAATCGAAGTTCTTGCAGAACTTCTTGCGCAAGGAAAGACCGAATGCCCGGTTGAGCCGAGCACCGTTGGGGCTGTGCACGACGAGTTGCATGCCGCCGCTCTCGTCGAAGAAGCGTTCGATGACGAGCTTGTCGCGCGTGGGCAACGTGCCGAGGATGGCAAGCGAGGCCGCCAGATAGCGGATGACCTGCTCGGCCGCCTCGGCGTCGACCTGGGCGGCGCCCATCAACCATCTTCGGGCGGCATCGGGGTCGCCGGCGCGCAACCGCTGTTCCACCTCGCGGCGGATCACGCAGACCTCCTCGGACAGCTCGACGGTCCGGCCCGGCGCCTCACCGAACCAAACCGGAATGGTCGGCGGCAGACCCTCGGCGTCCACCACACGAACCACGCCGGGCTCGATGCGACGGATGCGCCAGCTGTGCGTGCCGAGCGTGAAGATGTCGCCGGGCATCGACTCGGTGGCCCAGTCCTCGTTGACGGTTCCGATGAGGGTCTCGTCGGGATCCAGCAGCACCCGGTAGTCGCCGAGTTCCGGAATCGCTCCGCCACTCGTGGCCGCCGCCATCCGAGCACCCTTGCGCCCCCGCACGAGGCCGTTGACGTCGTCGTGGTGGATCCAGTGGCTGCGCACGCCCCGGCCGGTACGGACCCCTTCGGCTGCGAGCTCGAGGCACTGGTCGAAATCCTCGCGGGGAAGCCGGCGATACGGGGCGGCGCGGCGGACGAGCGCGAACAGTTCGTCCACGTCCCACTCCTGGGCAGCGACCTCGGCCACCAGCTGCTGGATGAGGATGTCGAGCGGCGCCTCGGGCGGGAGGAGCGCGTCGAGCCGCCCGCCGTGCACGGCGGTGAGCAGACCACAACACTCGACCAGGTCGTCGCGCGTCTGCGGGTAGAGCCGCCCCTTCGGCACGCCGTAGCGATTGTGATTGGCCCGACCGACGCGCTGCAGAAAGGTGGCGATGTTGCGGGGCGACCCGAGCTGGCAGACCAGGTCGACCGGGCCGACATCGATGCCGAGCTCCAGCGACGCCGTCGCCACCAACGCCTTGAGGTCGCCGGCCCGCAATCGCCGTTCGACCATGAGCCGCCGGTCCTTCGACAGGCTTCCGTGGTGAGCAACGACGTTGGCTTCGGCGTCCTCGTCCGTCTCCGCCAACCGCTCCCCCAGCTCGTGGGCGATGCGTTCCGCCATCCGCCGGGTGTTGTCGAAAACCAGCGTCGTCGTATGTTCGCGAACCTGGTCGGCGATGCGATCGAGGATCTCGCCCATCTGCTCCGCCGGAGCGATCGCCTCCATCTCCGACGGTGGCAGCTCGAGCGCCAGATCGAGCTTTCGCACATGACCGACGTCCACGATTCGACAGGCCGCGTCGCCCTGCTCGTCCAGTCGATTGCCGACCAGCAGGTTCGCCACCGTGCTGATCGGCTTCTGGGTGGCTGACAAGCCGATGCGCACCAGCGGCCGTGGTGGCACGGGCTCCGGCTCGAACGCCAACTGTTCACGCGTGCGCAGCGTGTCTGGCCGCACGACCGTGGCCGCCTCGCACAACGACGTCAGCCGCTCCAACGTGAGCGCAAGGTGCGAACCCCGTTTGTCTCGTGCCAGCGCATGGATCTCGTCGACGATGATCGTCTCCAGCGTGGACAGCGCCGCCCGCCCCTTGTCGGCCGTGCACAACAGGTACAACGACTCCGGAGTCGTCACGATGATCGCCGGCGGCTTGCGAACCATGGCCGCCCGCTCCGACGTGGTCGTGTCGCCCGAACGGACACCGACCCGGATCGTCGGAGCGCTCAAGCCGAGCTCCTTCGCCGTGGCCGCAATCTCCTGCAGGGGGCGTTCGAGGTTCTCGGCGATGTCCACCGCCAGCGCCTTCAACGGCGAGACGTAGAGCACCCGAGCGGTGCCGTCCACCGACTCACCCCGCTCGTGCGCCCGGTACAACCGATCGATCGGCACGAGGAACGCCGACAATGTCTTGCCGCTGCCCGTGGGCGCCGCCACGAGCGTGTCCTCACGATTCGCGATGTGCGGCCATGCCGCCTGCTGCGGAGCGGTCGGACCGTCCGGGAAACGACGCGTGAACCACGTACGCACCGCCGGATGGAACGAATGCAACGACGGATGATCGAAGAGGCTCGGCGCCGCGCCAACCTCGGAATGAGCGTCAAGAAGGGCCACGAAAGCACAGTACGGATGGGGTGTGACATCGCCGTTCCTCGCCCTTCGGGCTCGTCACTTACGGCCTT
>CALBVR010000013.1 GCA_937969565.1 uncultured Acidimicrobiales bacterium
AGAAGAACATCAAGAAGATGCCGGTGACGGTGAGCAGAATGAACAGGAAGAAGCTGAGTCCACCGAGGCAGAGCGTGTAGCTCACCTTCACGGCGTGACGCTTCACCTTGACCGGGTGCAGGTGGTACAGCACCGAGTTCATGATCACGTAGGAACGATTTCGGGGGCTGTCGGTGTAGCCCTTGCGGAACACCGAGCCCGGACGGAAGATCGAGTTCCACGCCTGCGAGCTCTGGGTGTTGTCCACCACGTTGCCGAGCGCATCCTGCGCCTTCTCGGCGAGCGTCGGCTTGTCTTGGATTGACTTTGCCATGAGAGGTACCTGTACGCGGGTCAGGCGAGCCGCATCCCGTAGCCGTAGCCATGGGAGTCGGTTCGCTGGTGATGGTCGCCGGTCGCGGCCGGGTCAGCGACCTTGCCGAGAATGATCACGCCGGTTGGGCAACGGTCGACGCACAGAGCACAGCGGGTGCAGACGTCGTCGTCGATGGTGAAGATGAAGGCGTCAGATGGATCGTCGCCGGGCTTGGCGATGCCGAAGCTCTCCGAGATGGCTTCGGTCGGCTGCATGTGGATGCATTTCCACGGGCAGATGTCGACGCAGCCTTCGCAGGCAATGCACTCCGACTGGTCGATGTGGATGAACTGCTTCGGCTTGACGGCCTTGGCCAGGTAGTCGGCATCGACCTCGACGAGGACGTAGTCGTCTCGGAATTCCGGGAGTGGCGGGTTGGCGTCGGTGGTGACCATCGATCAGCCTCGCTTCACGAGCGGACGGCCGTAGGTGGAGGTGACCACCTCGGTGCTGTCGGACTTCTTCGGTTCCTGCCAGGACTTCCACATGGCGACCATGGCGCCCAGGTACACGATGTAGATGATGGCGGCGACGGAGTCGGAGATGGTTCGCAAGGTGATGTCGAATGGGAACCAACCGCCCTGACTCTGGGCTGTGATCAGGCCCCAGCCATCGAAGAGGACGTCGGCCCGGAAGCTCCACTCGTTCTCGGCGACGGTGAGCCACTGGTGGGGCACGATGCCGAAGACGATGAAGAGAAGGAAGAAGACGTAGGTGGAGAGCGCCATCGCTTCGCCCCACGTCATCTTGTAGTTCTCGGGAAGTCGCCCGGCGTACCACGAAATGCCGCCAGCCATGATGAGCGAGAAGATGATCGACACGACGAGTGCGGCCACGGGGAACTCCTGTTTGGGGCTCGGCTCCGGAGAGCCGAACAGTCATGCCATCGGCGAGCGGCACGACTTTGTGAACGTCTGCACAATCTACATGAGGAAGTCGGAGGCGAGGCAAACCCGGCAACCGATTGCAACACTCTCCACGACACGACGGTGAACGTCGTGCGGGCGGGCGACTGAACGAGGACCGAGCCGAACCGCGCCAACGGCTTCGACAACGGGTCGTTGTAGCACGGCGACCACCCAATCGCCCACATGCACGGGCGCGGTTTCTTCGCGCGCCACCTCGGTCTCAGGGCTGCGAGCGCGGCCACCGACGACGCGCTCCGGGCGCGAACCCGGCGGTTCGGCCGTCGGATGTGGCCGCCGGATGTGATCGCACTCGTCGATGTGCGCAACCTGACCGCAACAAACCACCCCAGAATGTGGCGACGATCGGCGGACGATTGGAGGAATTGCCTCCCGATGAATGGTCGTTCACCGCTCAGGGGCGTACAGTTTGCGCCGATTGCCTCTTCGCGAGAGTTCCGCGTCCATCGGTGCCCTCTCGAAGCCCGGACAATCCAGCCTGGAAACAGACGATCCAGCCTGGAAACAGATCTGACTCCCGAGGACTTGATCTCCTGTGACCGAAATCCCCGAACACCTTCTGAAGCGAAGCCGAGCCGCCAAGGGCAAGGGCGACGAGGGTGCATCGAGTGACTCGACGGCGGTGACGCCCGCCGCCGCTGCGGCCAGCGCCGCGCCGGCCGCAGCCGGTCCACCCGCAGTCGCCGCGGCTGCCGCTGCGATCCCGGCCGACAAGCCGGCACCGGCTCCCGCCCCCGAGCCGCACTACATCGAGGCGGCCAAGGCGCGCCGCCGCATCCCGGCATGGGTCCTCCCCCTCGTTGGCGCGCTGCCGATCTGGGCGATCGCGTTCGCCGGCACCATGCAGCAGCCGGAAGTCGAAGATCCGCTGTTCACCGGCGCCGAGGCGATCTACGCCGAGGCCGGTTGCGCCGGCTGCCACGGTGGCGGCGGTGGTGGCGGCGTCGGCTACCAGCTCAGCGACGGCAACGTGTGGGAGACCTTCCCCGACCCGGTCGATCAGATGGTGCACATCGTGCGCGGCTCCAGCGCGATCAATGGCGAGGCCTACGGCGCCGAGCGCAGCGACGGCCAGCGAGTCGCCGGAGCGAGCGGCAACAACATGCCCGCGTTCGGCGAGCTGACCATGCTCGAGCTCGAGCTCGTCGTGTTCCACGAGCGAGCGGTCCTCTCCGGTGAAGACACCTCCTCCGCTGCCTACCAGGAGTGGATGGAGCACCTGCGTGAGCTCGAGGAAGAGGGCGACGAGACCCCCGTCGACTTCGACCTTCTTCTCGCTTGTGCCAACCCGGACTACACCCCTGGCGCAACGGGCGTGGGAGCTCCCGATGAAGACCACCCCTGCCCCGGCCCGCACGCCGAGGGTGAAGAGGTCGCAGCCGGCTGAGTTGGTGAACCCATCGCCTCGCCATCGGATCAGCCGAGCGAGGCTTCTCGTCGTCGCGTCCGTCTGCTTCGGCGCGTGGCTGGCGGCGCCCGTCGGCGCCACCTCCGAACCGACCGGCGACGGGGCTGGCGACCCAGCTCGTGATGCTGACGTCCGCCCCGGTATCCCGATCGTCGAGACGATCGACGGGGAAGCCCCGCCCCTCGGCGACTCGACGCTGAACGACGCGCTCGCGACGATCGCCGGCGAGCAGGCAGCACGGCGCGCCGAACAGGCCGAAGGTGTCGACGTCGGAGCCGACGATCGAGGTGCGGCGTTCGCCGAAGCAACCGTCGGTGGATTGCATGTCACGTACCTGACCGAGCCACCTGCCGATGTCCGGTCCGTGGTCGACGCCGCGGCCGCGAGCTGGGGCGACGTGCTGGCAACGAACGCAGCACCCATCGAGATCGAATTCGACTGGCGAATCCTCCCGCCGAACATCCTCGGCCTCGCGTCGCCGACGACCTTCCATCGCGATCCGCGCCTACCGACCGACGCGTTCTACCCGGTGGGGTTGGCCAACACCTTGCTCAGCACCGACTCGCTGCGCACCGACCTCGAGCCCGACCGAGCGGAGATCACGATCACGCTCGCCTCCAATCTCGACGGGGTTCCCGGCGGCTGGTTCATCGAGCCGAACGCGGTCACGTCGGTGCCGCCCGACGCCATCGACCTGTTCACCGTCGTCGTTCACGAGATCGGTCACGGTCTCGGCTTCACGGGCTCGGCCCGCAACGCTGGTCTCGACCGCGACCCCGTCGCGTTCGATCTCCTCGCCCGCTTCGAGGGCCAACCCGTGGTCGGCTCGAATCGCGTGGCGGAGGCCCTCACGAGCAACGAGCTCTTCATCACCATCGGCGGCGACCGGACGGCCGAGCTCTACGCGCCGTCGAACTTCATCAACCGGGTGAGCTTCTCCCACTTCGACGAGTCCGCGAACCCCACCGATCCCGGCGGCCTGATGACCCCGGCCTTCGGTTCGGGGGAGGTCAACCGAACGATCGACGCCGCGACCCTCGGCGTGATGGAGCGCCTCGGGTGGCAAATC
>CALBVR010000014.1 GCA_937969565.1 uncultured Acidimicrobiales bacterium
CGAGCAACTCGGGAAGTGAGCGGAGCGAACGACGATCTCGACCGGAAGTGTCGAGCGAGAGAGAGCTTTTCATGAGCTTGGTCTATGCAGGAGTGTGTAGCCACGCACCGGGTATCACCGGTCGGGCCGACCAGGCCGACCCCGAGGTGCGGGATGCGTTCTACGACGCGTTCCACCAGATGCGGGCCGATATCGAAGCCAGTGGCGCCGAGGCGATCGTGGTGATCGCCGCCGAACACTTTGCCAACTTCTTCATGAACAACATGCCGAGCTTCGCCATCGGCATGGCCGACTTCTACGACGGCCCCATCGAGGACCCGGACTGGCTGAAGATCGACAAGTTCCGGGCGCCGGGCAACAAGGACCTGTCGCAGCGCCTCATCACCGAGGTTATGCAGACGGTCGACGTGAGCTACGCCGAGGAGTGGAAGTTCGACCACGGCATCGCAGTGCCGCTGCACTTCCTGACCCCCCGGTTCGACCTGCCTGTGATCCCGGTCAACATCAACTGCCAGGGCCCGCCGCTCACACCGCTGCATCGAGCATGGGCATTCGGCGAGGCGCTGCGCCGCGCCGCCGATGCTGTGCCAGAGAAGATCGCCATCGTCGGCACCGGCGGAATCAGCCATTGGCCGGCCACACCGGACTCGGGGAAGATCAACGAGGCGTGGGACCTCGACTTCCTCGACCGTTGGTGCCGCAACGACAAGGACGCGCTGCTCGACTACGACGACCTCACCGTCTACGCCGACGCCGGCCAGGGCGGCTTCGAGATCCGCACCTTCCTCACCGTCAGCGCAGCGGCGGGCGGTGCAACGGGCACGGTGCACTTCACCGCACCGATTCCCATCTTCGCCGTCAGCTGCACGATCGCCAGCTACGACCTCGCGACCTGAACGCGATCAGCGCTGGTCGAGCGCTGCGTGAATCTCGATGACGTCGTCTTCGCGGAGACCGAGGCCGTCGGCCAGGTCGCGGAGGTAGTCGCGCTCCTCGATGGTGTCGACCTCGATCGGCAGCAGCGAGGCCACGTAGACGTCCTTCTCCATGCCGGAAGGCACGGACTCGATGAGCGCATCGAGATCGAGCGGCGTCGACAATTCGTGGCGGAGAAGCGCCTCCTCGTCGGCGTCGAGGTCACCGGCCCGCTGAACGATGGCGTCGACTTCGTCCTGGGAGACCTCGCCGTCGGCCTTCGCCGAACTGGTCATCGCCCGGATCAGCACCATTGCGGTCTCATCGTCAATCTCCGGCGGCGTGTCTTCGTCTTTGCCGCCTCCGAGTCCTCCGAGCACGGAACCGAGCCCGCCGGTCAGTCCGCCGAGGCCGCCGCGGCTGCCCAGCATCGACCCGACGAGGCTGCCGACCATCCGGCCGGTACCTCCGCCGAGCATGCCGCCCAGCGCCCGGCCGCCAAAGGCGCCCACCAGCGATCCGATCATCCGTCCTGCACTCATCGTCGTTGCTCCTCGAAGGGGTTTGGGGCCCGCCGCCAGCTGAATGACGTGCCGGAACGGGAGAAGGTCGCGGCGAGTGATTGACGAGGCGTGATGCCACCGTGCACCATGGGGCCATGACAACGGTGGGTGGCGACGGGCGACCGCTCGAGGACATCTTGAATCGACTGAACGATCTTTCGCGCGCACCGCGCGAAATCGACCTGCGCGAACCGCCACCGGTGCCCCCCTCGGTGTCGATCACGGTCGAACCGGCTGCCGCCGTCGAAGCCGCGCACACGCAGGAGCTGGCCGCGCCGCCGGCGGTCCCGTCCGTCGCGCCGGAGCCCGCCATCGATCTGACCGCTCCCGCCGTCGCTCCCGCCACGGAACCTGCGAAGTCCGCGCCAGCCAGCGAGGTACTCGCACGCGAAAACAGCAGGGTGGCGATGTCTGCCCGCGTCGATCACGATTCCCGGTACGGCCGCAACGGCGCCGTGGCGCCGACCGTCGTCCGTCAGGCACCAACACCGCACAACGTGCCCGTGCTCCCCGTCAGCGTGAAGGGGGACGAGGAGGCCGCAGCGTTCGAGGAAGCCAAGCGGAGGCGGCGTTGGGTGTTGCCGGTGTTGTTCCTCGTACTGCTCGTCGTTGCGCTTGCCGTGGTCGTGGCGATTCTCTAAGTCGCGCTGGGATCCGTCCCCGGCTCCGCCCACGGCACATCGAGCCGCGGTTGGCGAGCCAACGTGAACGACTCGGCGTCGAGCGTCAGGTTGGGGGAGTAGGCGGGGTCGTCCCCGAGTCGGTCCGCCCAGCGAGCCATCGCCGTCTCCACCTCCGCGTTGAATCGAGCGACCTTGACCGGGTCGTCCTCCGCACCTCGGCTGAGGCTCTCGTGATGGTGAAGCAGCGCATGCGGCGTCCAAATGATCCGTTGGCCCGCGTCGTGACGAACGCGGAGGCAGTAGTCGACATCGTTGAATGCGACGGCGAGCTCCGGATCCAGACCGCCGAGGAGGTCCCAGGTCGATCGCATCGTGAGCATGCAGGCGGCGGTCACCGCTCCGACCTCATGGGCGATCGTGAGCCGGCTGAAGTAGCCGAACGCGTCCGCGTCGAGCAGGTGATGGCCGTGCCCGGCGAGACCGCCGAGCCCCAGGACCACGCCCGCGTGCTGGATCCTGTCGTCGCCGTACAGCAGCTTCGCTCCCACGGCGCCGACGCCGGGTTGGCCGATCCAGCGCACCATTTCCGTCAGCCAGTCCGGCTCGATGACCTCGGTGTCGTTGTTGAGGAGGCAGAGCAGATCGCCCTTCGCCTCCCGGGCGCCATGGTTGTTCACCTCCGAGTAGTTGAACGCACCCGGATGCCGAACGACACGGCGGTCGTGGCCATTGTCGAACGCATCGAGCCACTCGAGCGTCTCCGGATCGGACGAGTCGTTGTCGATGATGATGATCTCGAACGCCGGCCACGTGGTGCGGGCGAGGCTCGCCACGCACTGCTCCAGTAGATCCGCCCTGTCCCGGGTGGGGATGAGGATTGATACGAGGGGGATGTCGTCCGGGATCGGCGGGGTGCACCGGTAGGTCGTGGGAGCCGCCGCGGTCTCGACGGTCCAGTCGTCGCCGAGGCGGTCGCGCAGCGCAGCGATCGACGCACCTTCCACATAGTCCTTGGCGTCGGTGGTCTGCGCCGTCGAGCCGGAGATCGCCCGCCAGTGATAGGCGATGTGCGGGACGTGCACGATGCGCTCCGGGGCGGTCACCGCCGTCACCCGCAGGAGCAGGTCGTGGTCCTGCGAGCCGTCCAGTCCGGTACGAAGCCCACCCGCCTCCTGCAGCACGATCCGCCGGATCGCCGTCAGGTGCGACATGTAGTTCTGGCCGAAGAGGAGCTCCGGGTTCCACGACGGCTTGCAGTGCGGATCGAAGTGTTTGCCGTTCTCGTCGATCTTGTCCTCGTCCGTGTAGAGGACGTCGGCTTGCGACGAAGCCAGCGCCAGCAAGGCGAGCGCTGCGGGTGCCAGTTCGTCGTCGTGATCCATGAACGCCACGAACTCACCGGTCGCCCGCTCGATGCCATCGTTCGTCGTGGCGGCGATGTGGCCATTCTCGACCCGATGATGGATGGTGATCCGATGGTCGTGGGCGTAGTCGGCCAGAACCCGGCGGGCGACGGGTCCCGGCGACGCGTCGTCCACGATCACGAGCTGCCAACGGGTGTGAATCTGATTGCGGACCGAGTCGATGGCCGCACGCAGCCAGCGCTCCTCGGGCTCGTACACCGGCATGACGACCGTGAACGACGGCCCGCCGCCCGGCAGGTCGGCAAGCCGACCGCGAAGGCGCTCCACATCGTCATCGAACAAGGTTGCATTGCGGATTCGCCACGAGGGGTAGTCGACCCCGTCGCCGGCTCGGCGGTGCTGAAGATGCTCGTACGCCACAGCGACCTGCTCGATCGAGCCCCGCAGCCCGCCACGCTTGAACGCCGACCGGACATCGGCGAACAACCCGCCGCGATCCGTTGTGCCGCCGACACCGGATGCGGCCACGTCCGCCGACATCATCGAGGCCGCAGCAGCCTGGGGGAGCGCCCGGAAACCGACAGACGTTGCCGTGAGCTCTGACAGCCACGGCGACACATCGAGGTGCACCCGTTCGGTTCCCTCGGGTACGTGCACCACCCGGGCCCGGCGACCGGCGACCGCTGGGATCGGACGGCGGGCCAGCATGACCGAACCAGTCGCGGGCATGAACCGAAGCGCGATCGGCGCGTCGTTCGGCGCCTCATCGTCCACATCGCTCTGACCGGTGAGGTCGGTCGTGACGAGATACCAGCCGGGAGCCGGCACCTCGGTCAGGGTGAGGGTGGGTCGGCCTCCGGTGATCCGCCAAGTGGTCGCATCGATCGAGGCCAGGTCGTGGACAGCGCGCAAACCGGAATGCATCGGCCTCAAGAGTAATGAACAACCAAACAACTGGGCGCCACAAGGAACATCATCAGTCTTTCGGTGGTTTTGCCGATCACCTCAGGAGACTCTCAACCCGGCCTTACGTTCAACCGTTTCAGTGGTAGAGGTAGGACGTGCCTGAGGCACGAGAGAAAGGACTGCCATCCATGTGGGACTCGCCCAGCGGAGACACCCCAGACAAGACCGACGAGGTGAGCTCTCCGCGCATGCCCGCCGTTGGGTCCACCGCTGCCGCCGAAACCCCGGCGGACCCCAAGCCCACGTGGCGCTCCGACGCCCCCGTCGCAGCGCCGACCCCACCGGCGCCGCGAACCTCGCTGCTCGCCCCACAGGCTGCGCCAGACGGCCCGACGAGCGCCTCCGCTCCGCCTGCTCCTGCAGCTCCCATCGCTCGGCCTGCTGAACCGGCCCGACCGACTGTTGCGGCTGCCCCGGCAGCGCCGACCGCTCCGACACCGTCGGCGGACCGAGTCTCGGTTGCCGCCCCGGTCGTGACGCCTCCGGTCTTCGCGCCGGCTTCGGCTCCCACGCCCGCTGCCGCCGAACGGACCCCGTTCTCCATGGCCCCGCCCTCGGTTCCGGCCGCCCCGTCACCGTCGAGCGCGTCGCCCGCCGGCGGCGCGAGCACGGCAGGCTCGACCGGCAGCGCCGGCCGTCCATCGTTCTCCGGACTGCCGCCATCGGCCGCGCCGGTTGCCCCCGTCCCTGCAGCAGCGGCACCGAAGCGCCGCATGTGGCCCTTCCTCCTGCTCGCCCTCTTCACCATCGGTGCGTCGGGTCTTCTCGCCTGGTTCGTCGCCGAGAGCGTCCAACAGCCGGTGACCACGCCGGCCGTCGCCGAGGCGGAACCCGTCGCTGCTGATCCCACGGATCCGGCCCCGGCGGCGACGCCAGCCGTCGTCCAATCCGCAGACCCGTCGATTCTCGCCAGCGAGCCCTTCGCCATTGCGGCGGAGATCATCGAACCGTCCGTCGTCCAGCTGACGCTGGCCGATGGCCTCGGCTCCGGCTTCATCATCGATGCCGATGGCACGATCCTCACCGCAGCGCATGTGGTCGGCAACAACTCCCAGGTCAGCGTGCGCTTGTTCGATGGCTCGACCGTTGAAGGCCAGGTCGTCGGAACGCACGAGCCGACCGATGTCGCCGTCGTCAAGATCGACCCTGCAGGTCGCAACCTCGTGCCCGCAGCTCTGGCCGACGTGGACGACATTCGTGTCGGGCAGCTCGCCGTCGCGGTCGGCTCACCGTTCGGCTTCGAGCGGACCGTCACGGCCGGCATCATCAGTGGCGTCGACCGCATCACGACGCAGGGCGGACCGTCGATGGTCCAGACCGACGCACCGATCAATCCGGGCAACTCCGGTGGCCCACTGATCAACCTGGCCGGTGAGGTCGTCGGGATCAACGATCTGATCTTCACCGAGTCCGGCTCCAGCGCCGGCGTCGGGTTCGCCATCTCGATCGACCTGGCGGAGATCATCGCCGATCAGATCGTGGCCGGTGAGACCCCGCAGCTCGCTCAGCTCGGCGTGAGCACCCAGCCATCGGCCGACGGTCAGCCTGGTGCGCTCGTCGCCGAGGTCGTCCCGGGTTCCGCTGCTGAGGCTGCCGGAATCCAGGTGGGTGACCTCCTCGTCGGCCTGGATGGCGAGAGTGTTCGTGGCAGCACCGACCTTCGGGCTCGGGTCATCGACAACCCGCCGGGCACCAGCATCGACATCAACATCATTCGCAACGGCCAGCCGGTGACGCTCAACGCCACACTCGGTTCGACCGGCTGATCGGCCATCTTCGGCCCCCGACGTCCCAGATTGCGCGCACGCCGCGAGTTTGTGGCG
>CALBVR010000015.1 GCA_937969565.1 uncultured Acidimicrobiales bacterium
CTACGAGATGCTCCTCAACACCAACATGGCCCAGGAGTTCGATCAGCTCGGTCGCTTCCTGCAAATGGTGGTGGACTACAAGAACGAGATCGGGTTCGAGGGCACGATCCTGATCGAGCCGAAGCCGCAGGAACCCACCAAGCACCAGTACGACTACGACTCGGCCACCGTCTACGGGTTCCTCCAGAACTACGGACTCGAGAACGACATCAAGGTCAACATCGAGGTCAACCATGCGACGCTCGGCGGCCACGACTTCAACCACGAGGTCAAGCAGGCCGTCACCAACGGCATCTTCGGATCCGTCGACGCCAACCGGGGCGACGACCGTCTCGGATGGGACACGGACCAGTTCCCCAACTCGGTCGAGCAGATGAGCCTCGGCGTCTACGAGATCCTCCTCGGCGGTGGATTCACCACTGGCGGCTTCATGTTCGACACCAAGCTCCGCCGTCAGAGCATGCACCCGAACGACCTCTTCCACGGGCACATCGGAGCGATGGACACCATGGCCCGCAGCCTCCTCGTCGCCGCTGCGCTCATCGAGGACGGCGAGCTCGCCGCTCTCGTCGAGGAGCGGTATGCCGGCTGGGGCACCGATCGCGGCCAGCGCATCCTCGCCGGCGAGCTCACCCTCGCCGATCTTCACGCCGACGTGCTCGCCAACAACATCGACCCCACGCCCATCTCCGGCCAGCAGGAGATGATCGAGAACCTCGTCAACCGCACAATCGAACGCGTACGCTGACGCATCCACAAGGAGCAGCTCATGACTGACATCAACCACTTCGTCGACGGTGCGGTCAGCGCCCTCAACTCGACCCGACGCAGCGACGTCCACAACCCGGCCACCGGCCAGGTCACCGGGCAGGTCGCACTCGCCGACGCAGCCGACATCGACGCCGTCGTCGCATCGTCCAAGGCGGCGTTCGAAACCTGGAGCGAGATGTCGATCTCGCGGCGAACGAACATCATGTTCCGCTACCGCGAACTGCTCGACGCGCATCGCATGGAACTCGCGGAGATGATCTCAGCCGAGCACGGCAAGGTTCGTGCTGACGCGCTGGGCGAGGTCGGCCGCGGCCTCGAAGTCGTCGAGTACGCGTGCGGCATCGGTCAGATCCTTCAGGCCCCGCACTCCGAAGACGTGTCGACCGCGGTGGACAGCTACACCGTCCGCCAGGCCGTCGGCGTCGTCGCCGGCATCACCCCGTTCAACTTCCCGGCCATGGTCCCCATGTGGATGTACCCGGTGGCCATCGCCTGCGGAAACACCTTCATCCTGAAGCCGAGCGAGAAGGACCCGACCGTCAGCCTGCGCATGGCCGAACTCTTCACCGAGGCCGGCCTGCCCGACGGCGTGTTCAACGTCCTCCAGGGCGACGCCGTTGCCGTGAACGGACTGCTCGAGCACCCGGACGTGAAGGCCGTCAGCTTCGTGGGCTCCACCCCCATCGCCAAGTACATCCACTCCACCGCTTCCGCAAACGGCAAGCGGGTCCAGGCCCTCGGTGGTGCCAAGAACCACATGATCGTGCTCCCCGACGCCGACATGGGGCAGGCCGCTGACGCCGCCGTGTCCGCCGGGTACGGTTCCGCCGGCGAACGGTGCATGGCGATCTCCGTGGTCGTGGCCGTCGGCGATGTGGGCGATCGTCTGATCCCCGAGATCACCAGCCGAATCGACGACCTGAAGATCGGCCCGGGCCTCAGCGACGAGGCCATGGACATGGGCGCCCTCGTCACCCGGGACCACCGGGACCGAGTGGCCGGCTACATCGACATGGGCGAGAGCGAAGGCGCCACCCTGGCGGCCGACGGGCGCGGCCTCACCGTCGAGGGACACGAGGATGGGTTCTTCCTCGGCGCCACCCTGTTCGACAACGTCACGCCGGACATGAAGATCTATGAGGACGAGATCTTCGGACCGGTCCTGTGCGTCGTGCGCACCGAGACCTACGACGAGGCGCTCGAGCTCATCAACTCCTCGCCGTTCGGCAACGGCACCGCCATCTTCACCAACGATGGTGGCGCCGCCCGCCACTTCCGCCGCCACGTGCAGGCCGGCATGGTCGGTGTGAACGTGCCGATCCCGGTGCCGATGGCGTACCACTCGTTCGGCGGCTGGAAGGACTCCCTCTTCGGCGACACGCACGTGCACGGCGCCGAGGGTGTGAAGTTCTACACCCGCAACAAGGTCATCACCGAGCGTTGGCCCGACCCGCACGAGCGGGGTGTCAACCTCGGGTTCCCGACGATGGATTGATCTCCATGCTCACCGTCGACGTCGCCAATCTGGAAAGCCAGCTCCCCGACATCATCGAGGAGTTCATCGACGGTGCGGGGGCAGTCCTCATCAAGGACGCCTTCACACCGGACCAGGTGGCCGACGCTCGACGACTGATCATGGAGTACTCCGCCGAAGAGGACAAGGAAACCCACTTCCAGGGGGCCAACCAGGACCGCATGCACCTGCAGCGACGGGTCTGGAACCTTCTCGACAAGGGTGAGATCTTCGAGGCGATGGTGCAGCACCCCGACGTTGTGAAGATCGCCTCGGCGATTCTCGGCGACAAGTTCATCCTCGGCTCCATTGCCGCGAACCGCCTGCTGCCCGGTGGCCCCGGGCAGGAGCCCCACATCGACTATCCCTACTGGGACATGTACGAGCGCGACGGCTTCCCGGCGCGGATCAACTCGAGCTATCCGCTGAACATGCAGATCACGATCCCGCTCGACCCGTTCACAGCCCAGTCCGGTGCCAGCGCCTTCCTCCCCCACTCCCAGGGCGAGCTGCTCTATCCCCGGACCGAGGATCGGGACCGCTTCTATGCGAACTGCGACCGCATGCTGGCCGATCCCGGCGACGCGATCATCTTCAACGGCATGGTGTGGCACTGCGCCATGCCGAACGAATCCGACCACAACCGCTCAGCGATTCTGATCGAGTACCTGGCCAAGTTCGTGACCCCGTTGGAGGATCAGAAGGCCGGAGTCCGCCAGGAGGTGATCGATCGGGGAACACCGATCCTGCACCAGCTGATGTCGCTCACGTACCCCTACCCCAAGCTCTTCGACGACGCCGCCGCTCAGAACACGATCGGTCGAGACGGCTGACGCGGATCTCCGCCGGAAGTGCGGAGCGAGATACAGATCGGTCGAGACGGCTGACGCGGATCTCCGCTAGCCGCCCAGCGAGCCGAGGAGGCCGCCTCCGCCGCCGTCGCCGCCGACGTAACGCGGGCCTTCGGACGGTTGGACGAGTACGAAGCCCTGGCCGCTGAAGGCCATCTGCACGGTCTCGCCACTTCCACCACGAACCATGGACTTGAGGCCGCCGGTCGTGTCCGTCTTGAGCTGCATCTGCACGCCACCCGACCACATGACGACGGCCTGGGCGTCGCCGAAGGTCGGCGCGCTTCCGACGTCGAGCATCACCGGCGTCCCGTCCGTGGTGACGGCCACGTACCCGGTGCCCGAGAGCGTCGTGTTGTAGAGGCCACCGGCAAGCGCGCCGGCCATGCCGCCACCGATCCGCTGAATGTCGTGTTGGATCGAGTCGCTGAACGCGAGGACGTTCTTGCCGTTCACGGAGATCTGGTCATTCTCCAGGTACAGGATGTGAATGTCGTGGGCCTCGTCGGCAAGAAACAGCTCGCCCGTGCCCTGGGCGTACATCAGGTCCACGCCTTCGCCCGTGGTCGCTTTCTTCACGAGCTTGCCGAGGCCACCGGAGCCCTTGTTCTCGAAGCGCACGTCGCCCTGATAGGCAACCATCGAGCCTCGGAGCGCCTGAACGCCTCCGGCAGCCAGCTCGATCTTCAGCATCTTGGAGTTCTGCCGGGTGAACTGTTCCCCGGTCTCGTTCTCGGCATACTGCCCGAGTTCTGCACGAATCGCCATGACATCTCCCACTCTCCGGTCCCTGGTTCCAGGACGCTTGCGGACCATTGTTGTCGAGCGGAAGTACGTCGTGCTTGAGGATCACTCCTCTTCGCCGGCGCCCCCCGTGGTATCCGGCTCTTCGGAGGCGTCGATCTCTCGCAGTTCGTCGTCGGGTTCGTCGCTTTCGGCCGCCGACTCGACCTCGAGTTCGTTGCCGTCGACCTCGTCCTCATCGTCGATTTCGGGGAAGACCGGGGTCATGTCGTCGAGACCGCCGGCATGGCCGAGCAGTTGTGCCATCTGGGCCGCACGGTCGTACATCAGGGTGAAATAGTGCTCCGATGCCGTGCCGGGAATCGGCGCCCGCCCGAGCGAGCGCACGATGGCCAGCGTGTCCGGCGTCTCGGTCTCGAACGATTCGGGATCGGGCAGCTTCTCGGGGTCGCCCCAGTAGACGGTCGGATCCTGGCGTTTGGAGCGACTGCGCTTCTTCTTGCGCCCGGAACTCTGGCCGCCGCCCTGGTTGTTGTTGCCCCGGTTGTTGTTCTGATTGTTCTGGTTGTTGCCACGATTGCGGTTGCGTCCGCTCATGCGATCGCTCCTGCGAGCTCGGTTTCTTCGCGGGTGAGCAACAGCTCGGGATCGATGCCGAGGGCCTGCTGCAGCTGACCGGCGTCGAGGTCGGCGATGGAGCTCGACTTCGGCAGCACCATGTTGGCGATCTGCCGCTTGCCTGCCACCACTTCCTCGACACGCTCGTCGACGGTGCCCGGGCAGACGAGGCGGTGGGCGATGACCGTCTTCGTCTGGCCGATTCGCCACACACGATCCCGGGCCTGGTCCTCGACCGCCGGGTTCCACCAGCGGTCATAGAGCACCACATGGTTGGCAGCGGTGAGGTTGAGACCGGTTCCGCCGGCCTTCAACGAGAGCACGAGGGCGCCGGCACCCGGGCGGTTCTGGAAGTCGTCGACCATCCGGTCGCGGGCGCCGCGGGCGAGACCGCCGTGGTAGCACTGGATCGGCATGTCGTACCGCTCGGCCAGGTAGCCGGCGAGGCGTTCGCCCCATGTGGCGAAGTGCGTGAAGATCAGCATCTTCTCGTCGGCCGCAAAGACCGACTCCATGATCTGGTTCAGGCGGGTCAGCTTGCCGGATCGGCCATCGAGCGGTTCGTCGTCCGCCTGGTAGTTGACCGGATGGTTGCAGATCTGCTTCAGCGCAGTGATCGCGGCCAGCACGGCGCCCTTGCGCTCGGGCGATCCGTCCTCGGTCTGTTCGGTGTCCACCACCAGGCTGTCGACGACCGCCTGATACAGACCGATCTGTTCGGGCGTCATCGCACAATGGTCGAGCTCGTCGATGCGATCCGGGAGTTCGGCAGCGATGTCCGGCTCGGCCTTGGTGCGGCGGTACACGAGCACGCCGTTGAGGGCCTTCAGCGCTTCCTCACCGGTGCCACGCGGGCCACGGTTCTTTGCGTCTGGCGTGAGTTGGGCGATGAACGGGGCCCGAGCGCCGATGAGGCCGGGGTTCGCCCAATCCATGATCGACCAGAGATCGCCGAGTCCGTTCTCGATCGGCGTACCGGTGAGGGCGATGCGGGTTCGAGCGTCGAGGCGTCGGAGCTGGATCGATGTTTCGGCGTTGTGGTTCTTGATCGCCTGCGCTTCGTCGATGGCGACCTTGCCCCAACTCACCTTGCACAGCTCGTCCATGTCTCGCACTGCGGTGCCATACGTCGTGATGGTGACGTCGGTGTTCTCGAGCTTGCGCTGCAGCGTTGCGCCCTTCAGTCGGCTCGGCCCGTGATGGACGTGAATCGACACGTCGGGCACGAACTTGCGGGCTTCGTGAGCCCAGTTGCCGACGACGGCCGGCGGGGCGATGACCAGGCCCGGCCCGTGCTCGGTGGCGGCGGCGAAGGCCGCCAACGTGGTCGGCGTCTTGCCGAGACCCATGTCGAGCGCCAGACAGCCGCCGAGGCCCGCGTCGTCGAGGAAGTTGAGCCAGCTGAGTGCATCGGCCTGGTAGGAGCGCAGCTCACCTTCGAAGCCCTCCGGCTGGGTCTCCGGATGTTCCGGCAGGTCCTCGATGCCCTTGAAGAGGTTTGCCGCCCAGCCGTCGCCGGCGATGTTGATGCCGACCTCGAACGGGTTGCCTTCGAGACCAAGCGCATGGCGAAGCATGTCGGCGCCGGTCATCTGCGTCGTGCTGGCCCGTTCGGCCAACGCCGCAGCCGCGGCTTCCAGATCGACCTGATCGACCTCGATCCACTGGCCGTGCGAACGCACGAGCGGACGGGCTTCGGCAGCGAGCTTCGCGATGTCGGCGGCGGTCAGCTCGACATCGTCGAAGACGACGGACCAGCGGACGTTGGCGAGCTGTTGCGCTCCAACGACGGTGTCCTGTGCCTCCTCTGAGGTGAGGCGCAGCGATGGCTTCGCCTTCTTTCGGGCCAGCTTCGGAACCCGAAGATCGAAGCCGGCGATACGAAGCAGATCGCCGTCCTCGGCCATGAGCCGCCACGCCTCGTCCTGGCTGAGGACGACCTCGCCCCGGCGGCGACCGCCCGGACGGAGCAGTTCGGGGAACATGCGCTCGAGCCGGGCGAGCTGTTCCTTCAGCATCCGGGCCCGGCTCTTCGATGCGCCCGTCTCGGCGAGTTCGATCGGCTCGACCCCGCCGCGGTCGGTCGGCGCGAGCACCTGGGCGAACCAGCCGTTGCTCTCGTCCGGCGGATCGAGCTGCACGATCAGGCGAGTCGTGAGCGTGCCGCGGACCGGGTTGGACCAATCCTTCAGCTTGCGGGAGATCTCGGAGGCCGGACCCTTCGGGGCGCGGAACTCGGTCCCACCGAGGTGACCGAGCACCGCTTCACCGACATCGTTGCGAGTGCGCGGATTCGGCGGAGGTGCGGGAACCTCGACCTGGGCTGCGGACATGGCCACGACGGTGTGCACGATGTCGCCGAGCACCGTGCTCGTGAATGCACGCCGATCCTGTTTGTTCTGACCGGCCATCACCGCGGTCGGGAGAGAGTTGACGAGCCCGTCGAGCGCATCGGCTTTCACCAACGCCGGGGTCCAGCGGACCTCGAAGGTGTTGGCGTCCTTGCCGCGGCCGCTGCGGGTCGCCACCATCTGTGGCACGTAGCGACCCTGGGCCACCTGCTCAACCGCGTTGGCGGTCACGAGCCCCATCCACCGCACGCTTGCTCCCAAGCGGGGGTCGTTGTGTTCGCGCGCCTGCGCAGCGAGCCAGCCGAGCGCGGCCGGTATCGGGGCCGACACGGTTTCGGCTGTACCGGCGCCGGGCACCTCGATCGGGTCGGCGGGTTCCCACGCAATGGTGGCTGCACCCTGCACGCCGAGTCGTTCGACGATCTGGTGCTGGGATTCGAGCACGGCGTCGTGTCCGCCGGCCCAGGCAACCACGTGCCCGTTCCTCCACGACAGCTGGAGCTGCGGGGTGCCGGTCTTTTCCGGCTCGGGCGGCTTGGGTGGTGCCAGCTCTTCGGGGGTCGGTTCGCCGACGAGCGCCGTGATGGCATCGTCGATCCGATAGCACTCGTCGTCGAGGTCGTTCAGGACGTTCGCACGTTCGTGGCCGCGCACGTTGTGACGTGCTCGTTCGAGCCGGGCCTCGGCCCGGTCGAGCAGGCGCCACAGGCTGGCGACCCAGGCGTCCTGGTCGGCCTGCAGCAGGGCAAGTTGTTCCTTGGTCTCGAGGCCATCCATGTGCGCCTGAGCGGCGGCATCGATGCGTTCCTCGCTCACGTTGGTAGCGACGGTATTCTCCCGAAGTTCGTTCACCCGAGTGGGCGGACTCTCTGCGTCCGCGAACGCAGAACTTTGGCGGAGGTGGACGGGAATCGAACCCGCCGTACGGGGATCGCCCGTACCGCCCGCTTTGAAGGCGGGGGAGCCCACCAGGTACTCAGACACCTCCTGGCGGAGATCCCAGCCTACCGGCGGTAACCATCACAAACGCAATTCGGGTCCGAGTTCGGCGAACGGCCGAACGGCAACCCCTCGGGTACAAACCAGGCCAAGTTATGGCCCGCCAGGGCCAGAACTTGCGTAGTGAGCGAAGCGAACGGCCTAGACAGCCAGGAGGTCGCGGGCGCCGGTGTCGCTGGACGGGTGGCGCAGCTTGGACATGGCGCGAGCTTCGATCTGACGGATTCGCTCACGAGTCAGGTTGAAGTGCTCGCCCACCTCTTCGAGGGTGCGGGGCTCGCCGCGGTCGAGACCGAAGCGGAGCTTGAGGATCTCCCGCTCGCGCTCGTCGAGCGGCGACAGAAGACGGCTGATCTCCTCGGGAAGCAGCGCGGTGGCGGCAACCTCGAAGGGCGAATCGGCGGAACGATCCTCGACCACGTCGCCGAGCTCGGCATCGCCGTCCTCACGCAGAGGCTCGGAGAGCGAGAGCGGTTCGGCAGCGAAACGGAGCGCTTCGGTGACCTTGTCCTCGGGCAACTCGACCTCGGCCGAGAGCTCGGCGAGGGTGGCCGGGCGACCCAGCTTCAGCTCCAGGCGGGAGCGGGCCTTCTGCAGACGGGTGAGGGTGTCGCCGGCGTGCACTGGCAGACGGATGGTCCGGCCGGTGTTGGCGATGCCACGGGTGATCGCCTGACGGATCCACCAGGTGGCGTACGTCGAGAACTTGAAGCCCTTGCGCCAGTCGAACTTCTCAACGGCGTGCATGAGGCCGAGGTTGCCCTCCTGGATCAGGTCCAGCAGCGGCAGACCGGAGGCCTGGTACTTCTTGGCGATCGACACGACAAGACGGAGGTTCGACTGCACGAATGTGCGTTCTGCCTCTTCGCCACGGCGAAGGTCCCGGTTGTACTCGCGACGCTTGGCCGGAGTCAGTTCGGTGCCCGGATCATCGAGCGCAGCACGTGCTTCCGCACCCTTTTCGATGGCCTGCGCCAAACGAACTTCGTCGTCCTTGGTGAGCAGGGGGTACTGGCCGATGTCGGTCAGGTACAAACGAACAAGGTCTTCTTCGTCCCGCTCGACTCTCTCTTTCGCCAAGAGGCACCCCAATCTCGATCTTCACCGTGCCGGGTTCGACACCGTGCCATTCATGAAACGCTCGTCACGCATCCCTGCGTTCCGATCGATGTTTCGACTTCTTTACAACCGACCTGAAGGAAAACCATATCCACGGAACCGGGGTCGACCACCGCGCGGAGAATCGAATTTGTGACGCTTCTTCGGCTTCTCTCACCCTCCATCGCAGCCCGTCACCACCATCCGCAGGATCGACGTGCTCGTCACACCGTCGTCCGTGGTCAGCTGATAGCCGGTCTCGGTGACGCCGCAAACCTGAGCGATTCCGGCGAGGCGGCCGTTCGAGGCGAGGAGGAATCCGCTGGGCAACAGTGCGTCCGGAGTGAGCGTCACGGTGGCGGAACGGCCGCCGAGTGAGTCGTTGTCGAGCACGTTGACGTCCAACGGGTCGCCGACGACGAGGTCGTATTCGTCCCACGCGCTCTTGAGGATGGGGACGATCTCGAGACCACCGCCTTCCCCCTCTGGCTCACCGATCGCTTCTTGTTCGCCGAGTACTTCGACTTCGGTTTCGGCCGCCTGATCCGTGTCGGCCCCGGCGATGGCGGAGACGAAGGCCGCCGACGCGCTGGTTCCGTCACCGGTGGGAGCAGACCCATCCGTTTCGGGTGCCGTCGCCTCGGCATCGACCGGCGCCGATTCCGCGACCCGGGGCGCGTCCTCCACCGGCTCGACCACGATGCTGGTCGGAACCCCTTCCCCGCCGGCCTCGGGGACCGGTCGGATCACGGGGCGGGCCAGATCGATCGTGATGTCGTCGCCGCCGGCGAGTTTGGCCACGACGGCACCGGTGAAGAGCACGCCGAAGAAGAGGGCGACCGCAAGACCTCCGGCAATCCAGTTGATGCCGGAGCCGGAAGCGGTGTTGGGCGTTGTCGTGGCTCCCGCACCGACACGTGCCGGCTCGTTCTCGGGGACCGGCTCATCCATCACCCGGGACACGTTCGAACCAGCGGCGAGTTTCCGGGTCACCCGAGCGAACTCGGCGGCCGTGACGGTTCGGTGCTCCGGGTTCTTCCGCAGTGCGTTCTCGAGCAACATCGTGAGCGCGGTCGGGGCACCGGGGATGTCGAGATCGGGAACGTCGTGGAGGATTCGGGCGATCGCCGCCTGGGCCGTCGAGTTCTGCGCCCGGAACGGATGCCGACCACTCAGCAGGGCGAGCAGGATCGCTCCGAGCGAGTAGACGTCGCACCGGCGGTCCGGCTCGGCATCGACGAGAATCTCGGGCGCCGTGTAGTGCAGGGTCGTGGCCGACGTGACGACCTCGGCCCGCTCGAGAATCCCGTCGTACGCGCCGGTTTCGTCGAGGACGATGGCAGCGGGGGCCAACGCCAGATGGGTCAGGCCGCGGCCGTGGCCATCGGCCACCTCAGCGGCGACCTCGGAGATCAGCGCGCAGGCGCTCTCCCACGATCGGGGTCCTTCGGCCAGCAGTTCCTGGACGTTGCCCGGCCGAGAGACCATTGGTTTGATGGACATCGACCCTCCTCGCCGCGTCGTCACCCCTTCTACGGAGGGAAGGGTACAGATGGATGCGCGAGAGTTTCGAGTCGAAATGCCACTCGAGGTGGGCTAGCGGTACCCGTTGGTGATCGGCAACCGCCGATCGCGGCCGAATCCCTTGCGGGTGACACGAGCGCCCAGCGGCGTCTGTCGCCGCTTGAATTCCGAGATGTCGACCAGTCGGCAGATCCGGCGAACGGTGTCCTCGTCGAAGCCCATGCCGATCAGTTCGCGTTGGGTGCGGTCACCCTCGATGTACGCCTCGAGCAGCGGATCGAGCTCCTCGTAGGGAGGCAGGCTCTGGTCGTCCCGCTGGTCCGGGCGAAGCTCGGCCGACGGCGGTTTGGTGATCACCGACTCTGGGATGATCTCCCGGCCGGCCCGCTCATTGAACCGACGAGACAGCGCATAGACGTCGAGCTTGTAGACGTCCTTGATGACGGCGTACGCACCCGCGGTGTCGCCGTAGAGGGTGGAGTAACCGACGGCGGCCTCGCTCTTGTTGCCGGTGGTGAGCACGAGCCAGCCGAACTTGTTGGTGAGCGCCATGAGGATGACACCACGGATGCGGGACTGCAGGTTCTCTTCGGTGAGGCCTTCTTCGCGACCAGCGAACGAGTCGGCGAACATGTCGAGGAACGAGGCGTGGGCGGGCTCGATGGGAATCGTGCGATGGGAGACACCCAATCGCTCGGCGAACTCGACGGCATCGGTCACCGAATGGTCGCTCGAATACCGCGATGGCATGAGCACGCAGTGGACGTTCTCCGGACCGAGCGCATCGGCAGCGATGGCGGCGGTGAGCGTCGAGTCGATTCCCCCGGACAGTCCGAGGCAGATGTCGGTGAAGCCGTTCTTGCGCACGTAGTCGCGGGTGGCGAGCACGAGCGCATCGTGCAACTCATCGAGCTCGTTCGGGAGCGGCGCGATGCGCGGGGTCGCAGCGTGCACGTCCCGGCCGGTCGCTTCGGAGATCGCAACGATCGGAAAGGTCGCTTCCGTGGCGACGGCCGACTCGACGGCGTGAACATCCACGACGAGCAACTCCTCGACGCAGTGGCCGGCCCGGGCCATGAGGTTGCCATCAGCATCGAGCACGAACGACGACCCGTCGAACACGAGCTCGTCCTGACCGCCGACCTGATTGCCGTAGACGAACGGGACGCCACCGGACTCCGCGACCCGTTCGGCCATGACCTGCTGGCGGCGCTCGGTCTTGCGGCGGTAGTAGGGCGAGGCATTCATGTTGACGATGATCTGCGCTCCGCCGGCGGCGAGCTGCGGGATCGGACCGCCCGCAATCCAGCTGTCCTCGCAGATCGACAGGCCGACATTGATTCCAGCGATCCGGTGCAGCTGCATCGGCTCATCACCGGGAACGAAGACCCGCTCTTCGTCGAACACGCCGTAGTTCGGGAGTGCGCGCTTGTGATAGGTGGCCTTCACCTCGCCGTCGGCAACGACGGCCAGACCGTTGAACGATTGCCCGTGGCCCTCGCCGTCGGCGAAACCGATGACGGCCGCACAGTGGCCGGTGATCTTCGCCGCCACCTCGTGCAACACGCGGATGTTCTCGGCGATGAAGTCCGGCTTGAGCAGCAGATCCTCGGGCGGGTACCCGGTGATGGTGAGTTCCGGGAAGACGGCGAGGTCGGCGTCTTCCTGTTCGGCCTTGCGCATCCACTCCTCGATGAGGGCCGCATTGCCGGCGAGATCGCCGACCTTCGTGTTGATCTGACAGAGGGCCACCCGGAGCACGTTCACCCTCAAATTCTACCGGCGGCCGAACTTCGCATCGCCAATGGGGACCAACGAACGAAAACGAGACGTGGC
>CALBVR010000016.1 GCA_937969565.1 uncultured Acidimicrobiales bacterium
TGCCGGTACGCATTGTCCGTCACCAGCGACACGGCGAACTGCAGACCCGAGAACGCAGCAACGAACCCGCTCACGATCAGGTGCAGGCTGGTCAGCAGAATCTCGTCTCCGAAGATCCGGAATCGGAGCAGGATGATCTCGGCCTCGTTCTCGAACGTGCGAGTCGTCCACTGCAGCAGCGTGTCCTCGCGCACGGTGAGCAGCCCGAAGCCGGTGTAGAAGATGAAGATCAGCAGCGCAACGAGCAGCACCTGTGCACCGAGGCCGACGAGCAGTCGGAGGCTCAGGTTGCGACGGGCCGCGCTGCTGAGCGGCACCCGTCGCGGGTCTTCGTCGAAACAGGTGACGTCGAAGCCTTCCAGCGGCGTGTCGTCGAGCTCGCCGCCGACCTCCTCCCACGTTCTGAAGGTTCGCAGTTCGTCGATGGCGCCCGACAAGGATCCGAGCAGGAACGAGAGACCGATCACAACGAGCGCACCGATGACGATCGCAAAGAGCGGGAGCGAGAAGTTGTTCGCCACCTGCCAGATCTCTGCGTTCAGGAACAGGAAGGCGGAGAACAACAGCATGAGCGGAAGCGTGCGACCGAGCAGCTGCAGAACGGCCCGCAGGTGATGCGTCATCACTTCGAGGCCCCACCGGACCATGGCGAACAGCCCCCACGACACGACGACATAGAGCACGAGCAGAAACACGAGGTTGGCGATCACGACCAGGATGAAGCCGCCGTTGTCCCGATGGCCGCCGAGCAGCGCGAGAACCGGCGGCACCAACACGAACAGCGCCAGCTCCCCGGCCCCAATCGTGTCTGGGCGAGCAAACCAGCTACGGCCTCGCCAGCGGTTGACCAGCCCGATCGCTCCGACGAGCACCGCCAGTCCCACAAGGAACACACCGAACTGGGCCACCCCTTCGATGCCACCGCCGAAGGTCAGGAACAGCTCGCAGAAGAAGATGAAGCTGAGCACACCGGCGGCACGAGTCCAGACGTCCTCGGATGCGGTGAAGTCGTCGATGAAGTGCGGGATCCCCTGCCGCACGAACCAGTTCTCCGTGCGATCGATGAGTGCATCGGGATCCGATTCGGTCACTCCTCGCAGACCGCCCCGCGCATGTCGATGTGCGAGATGCTGACCTCGCCGCCCTCCGGCATCGCCGCGGCGATCTCTTCTGCCTTCGATGGCTCGCACAGCGCAGCAGCGGTCGGGCCGCTGCCCGAGAGCCACGAGCACCAGGCACCGGCATCGCGCGCCGCCTGCATCGCATTCGCCGTGTCGGGCAAGGAAGCGAGCCGCACTTCCTGATGGAGACGGTCCTCGGTGGCGTCAGCAAGCAGCTCGACATCGCCGGTGGTGAGCGCTGCGATCAGCAGCGACGCCCGACCGAGATTGAACACGGCGTCCTGCATGGAGACTTCCTTCGGAAGCTTCCCGCGGGACTCCTTGGTTCCGGACAGGGTGTCGGGGATCCACAGGATCACGGTGGCCTGCACACCCAGCGGGATGCGCACCACGCGTTCGCCGACAGCGACGGTGACGCCGCCGAAGACGGACGGGGCAACGTTGTCGGGATGCCCTTCGAGTTCGGTCGCCTCGAGGAACAGCCAGCGTCGGCATTCCTCGATCGACATGCCCTTCTGGACCGCAGCGGCGAGCAGGCCGGCAACACGCGCTGCGCCGGAGAAGCCGAGGCCTCGGGCCGGCGGGATGGTCGAACGGATGTCGAGGCCGCCCGTGCCACCGAACTGGCGGAAGACGCGCATCGTCAGGTGGTCGTTGCTGCCGACGCCCTCCTCGGCGAAGTCGACTTCCATGTAGCGGTCGACGGCCATGCCGAGCACGTCGAAACCCGCACCGAGATTCGCCGACGATGCCGGCACACGAATGGTGGTCATCAGGCGTCCAAGACGCCGCCGGCGACAACGGGCGGCTCCGTCGACCAGGGGAACTCGATCCACTGATCGGTGCGTTTCCACACGTACTCACACTTGATGAGCGACTGTGGCTTTTCGTACAGGACGGCGGATCGGACATCGCCCACCTCGTCCTGGCAGAAGTCGTAGACATGACGCAGGGTGTGGCCGGTATCGGCAACGTCGTCGGCGATGAGCACGTTCGAGTCGCGGAGGTCGACCTTGTCCAGGTACGGCGGAAGCGTCGTCGGAACCGGCAGCCGCTCGTCGACGCCGGTGTAGAACTCGACGTTCATCACGTAGAGGTTCTTCACCGACAGTGCGTACCCGAGCGAGCCGGCGACGAACAGACCGCCGCGGGCGATCGCCAGGATGATGTCGGGCTTGTAGCCGTCATCGGCGACGGCCTGTGCCAGTTCGCGGGCCGCCACCCCGTAGTCGGCCCAGTGCAGTCGTTCTCTCTCGTCACTCATCAGCGTTGACGATAGCGACCAGAGCTCAATAGGTCCCACCCAGCCACCAACCTCCGTCCTCGATGAAGGCAAGCATGGCCGTTCCGTCCTCATCCACCAGCTGAAATCGCGCTCTGCGACGTGCTCGTTCCGGATCCCACCATCGTTCCTCGAGCAACCAGGGTCCGGCCCAGGCCGCAATCCGCTTCCATCGGCGGCCATCCACGCTGACCGAACATGGAGCGGCGGAGACCTCCCCCCGACCGGACACCGTGACCGGCTGCCCCTGTGCATCCGCCACGTCGATCGGCTGTTCGGAGAACAGCTCGACCGGCGACGGCGACGGGAGCCGCCCGGGCCAGGGGCGTTCGTCGAGCACCTGCACCTGCCGTTCGGCCAGATCGACCGTGCCGGCGGGGAGCAGACCGATGGCGTCGTCCGGCTCTCGACCACCACGCCATTCCGCCACCTGCACGTTCTCCACCCCGACGAGTGCTTCGAGGCGGGCGACGGCCCGACCGGCCCGCTGGTCCGCTTCGGTCTCGCCGCCCCAGAAGCCGAGTTGCCGGCCCGAAGCGGGCAGCAGGTCTTCGGGCCGCAACGACAGGAAGCTCAGTCCACCGGTCGGCCGAACGACTGGCGAGGCGTTGAGCCATCCGTCGAGTTGCCATCGGACCCGGTCGGTCAGCGCAGCGACGGAGAGGGCCCCTTCGTGCCGCCATCCCCGAACGAAGCTCTCGCCGTGTTCGCTTTGGGCTTCGATCGTGATTCGGCTGCAGGCAGCGCCTCGCGCCGACAATCGATCGTGCAGCTGCATCGCCAGCTGGCGGGCGACGAATGCG
>CALBVR010000017.1 GCA_937969565.1 uncultured Acidimicrobiales bacterium
CGACCCGCCAGCGAGATCTCGGTTCCCCGCAGTCCCGCCGGGTAGCCCTTGCCGTCCCAGCGCTCGTGGTGCTGACCGGCGGCGTCACCCCACGAGTCGAGCCATGGTTGCAACGGGACCAGCATCCGCTGGCCGGCCGCCGGATGCCCCCGCAGGATGCGCCACTCGGCGTCGGTGAGTTTGTCCTCTTTGTTCAGGATTGCGGCGGGAACCGCCAGCTTTCCGATGTCGTGCAGAAGCACACCCCACCGAAGTCGATTCATGTCCCACTCGGACAGGCCCATCTCCAACCCGATCAGCTCCGCATGCGCCCGCACCCGTTCCGTATGACCGCGGGTCAGCCGCTCATGCTTCCCAAGTTCGCTCACGAGCGAAATCGCATGCTCCGCCGCCGCCTGCACCGACGTACTCGACAGCGTCTCGCCCGCACGAAGCTTCTTCACCGTTCCGCTTCGAAGGGCCATGCTGAAGCGCGACGGTGCGTGATCGGGGAACACCAAGGTCATCTTGAACAGCGCCGTCAGCGGAGCCAACCGATTCGCAACTCGAGATCCGAGGTGAGACGACACACCGGCGACCACGGCAGCCTGACCGATCCATGCCGCCATGCCAGCTCGGCCCGCAGGCTGCCAGTACCACTCCTGGGTGAAGCGGACGGCCAACCAACCCACCACGAGAGGCACCGCAAACAGCACGACTCGAATCGCATTCGCGAGCACAGGACGCCCCACCCAACCCGGGGGTGTGTCCTCGTGTGCACCGCGCGTAGGAGTCTCGACCACACTGCGAAAATCGGCCGCCGACCGACCCCGCTTGAGCAGGTGTCATCAAATCAACATATGTCGGCTGGAGCGATCAGCAGGCGGTGAAGATCCGCATCTGGTCGTAGTCGACGAAGCCGTACTCGCTGTGGAAGTCGGCTGCCGTTCCGCTGCGTTCAAACGTGTCCGGGCTTCCCCACGAGTTGTACGTGTAGTCCACGGAATCGACCTCGAAACCACTGGTGGCAGCAAGATCCGCCGTGCTCATCGCAATGCCCAGGATTGGGACGCCGAAGTCGATGGAGGCGTCGAAGTCGATGCCCAATCCGTTCGGATCGGCATGCACGAACCAGACGCATACGGAGGTACCGCTCGGAATCGTGGTGGCCGTTGCATGGGAGCCGTTGACCTCGACGCCGTCGGGGGCACTCTTCACCGTCACAGCAGCGGCGAGCACCTCGGACTCCGCCTCCTGGAAGAGGAAGAGGTCGGTGCCGGACTCCATCTCGTCTTCTCGCAACTCCGCGGGGAGATCGCCAACAGCGACGAGCTGGAAGCCGGACCCGGTCGGAGCCGGGGGCGGCGGCGTGGTGGTTGTCGTCGTCGTTGTGGTCGTCGACGTCGTTGTGGTCGTCGACGTTGTGGTCGTCGTCGTTGTCGTCGTTGTGGAGCTCGTCGTCGTGGTGGTGGGAGCGACGGCGGCAGCTGCGACTGGGGCAGCCGCTGCGGTCGTGGTCGTCGGCGTAGCGACAGCGACGGTCGTCGTGGTCGGGATCGGCACCGGAGCGGCCGACGTGGTCGACGGCGCGCTCGTCGTGGATGTCGTCGTGCTCTCCGGCGTCGACGTACTCGTGGTCGGAGCCGTCGACGTACTCACGGTCGGAGCCGCCGTGGAAGCCGTCACCTCGAGCAACTCCTCCACCAGCGTCGTTGTCGGAGGAAGCGTCGTGGTCGTCGTCTCCACGATCACGACCGGCTCCGCAGCGGCGAGCGCTGGCGGAGCCTCATCCTCCGCGACTGCAGCTCCACCCACAGCTGCGGTCACTGTCACCACCGCGGCTGCCACCGCTGCGGGGGCAGCAGCCACCGGTGCCGTTGCAACATTGGATGCAAGGCGCAGGACCTGAGGAAGCTCGAACACCCAGCTGAAGAGACCGATCCGACGCGGCTCGCGTAGACCCACGCGGAGCATTGCGCGGACAACGGCCGGGTCGAACTGATCGCCGGAGCAGTCCACGAGCTCACGTCGGGCTGCGTCGGTCGACATCGCTTGTTTGTACGAACGGTTCGACGTGATGACGTCGTACGCATCGGCCACGGCCGTGATCCGGCCTGCCAACGAGATGTCGGTGCCTGCCAGCCCCGCCGGATAGCCGTTGCCGTCCCAACGCTCGTGGTGCTGACCGGCGGCATCCGCCCACTCGCCCAACCACGGGCGAAGCGGCTCGATCATGCGTTCACCGGCAGCCGGATGTTCTCGAAGGATCGCCCACTCCTCGTCCGTGAGCTTGCCTTCCTTGTTCAAGATCTCCGCCGGCACGGTCAGCTTTCCGATGTCGTGCAGAAGCACACCCCACCGCAGCCGGTTCATGTCCCACTCGGACAGACCCATCTCCAACCCGATCAGCTCCGCATGCGCCCGCACCCGTTCCGTATGACCGCGGGTCAGCCGCTCATGTCTTCCAAGTTCGCTCACGAGGGAAATCGCATGCTCCGCCGCCGCCTGCACCGACGCACTCGACAGCGTCTCGCCCGCACGAAGCTTCTTCACCGTTCCACCCCGCAACGCCACGCTGAAACGCGACGGTGCGTGATCGGGGAACACCAACGTCATCTTGAACAGCGCCGTCAGCGGAGCCAATCGGTTGGCCAGCTTCGCCCCGAGGTGAGAGGACACACCCGCCACGATGATCGCCTGAACGATCCATGCGCCATAGCCAAACCAGCCCGACGGCTGCCAGTACGCCTCCTGCGTATAGCGGACCGCCAACCAACCGATGATCAGCGGCGCGAGAAAAAGGCCACCCCGCAGGAGGGTGGCGAGCATCGGACGCCCGACCCAGCCGGGAGCCTCGACCTCGGCAGCGCCGCGCGTCGGTTCAAGGACCACACGCCCATGGTCGGAGCGCTCAGAATGCGGCTTGAGCAGGTGTCATGAAATCAACACATTTCGATGCTGTGCCCTCAACGACGGCGACGACGACCTCGATCGCTCCGACGTTCACGTTCCTGTACCCGAGCTTCGAGCTCGGCGAGTTCTTCGTGCATCGCTCGCCACCGTTCCAGACGGCGATGGTCGATCGTTCCGTCCTCGACCTGCCGCTGCACCTCGCAACCGGGCTCACCACCGTGAGCGCAATCTCCGAAACGGCAGGATCCCGCAGCCTCGACGATGTCCGAGAACACCTGTTGCAACGCATCTTCGGCGTCCCAGAGCCCCACCGCCCGGATTCCGGGCGTGTCGATCAGCACCCCGCCGCTCGGGAGCACGAGCAGGTCGCGGGTGATCGTCGTGTGGCGGCCCTTCGCGTCGCCAGACCGGACCTCCTGGGTCTCTTGGACCTCGCCGCCCAACAACGCATTCACAAGCGAGCTCTTGCCCGCCCCGGACTCGCCCAGCAGGGTGCCGGTCCGGTTTGGCGTGAGCAGCTCACGCAGACGGCCGTAGCTGTCGTCGTCGATGATGGACGTGATGATCACCTCGACGTCGGGAGCCACTGCCGCGACGATCGCCGGGAGCTCCGCAAGGTCCTCGTCTGTCGCAAGGTCCGACTTGGTGAGCACCACCACCGGCGTGGCGCCGGCGTTTCGAGCCAGCACGAGGAATCGTTCGAGCTTGCCGGCCCGGAAGGGACGGTCGAAGCCGTGCACGAGGAAGACGACGTCGATGTTCGCGGAAAGCGGCTGTTCCTCCCCCCGTTCACCGGGATCCCGTCGAACCAGCACGGTGCGACGATCCAGGATCGTCTCGATCGTCGGACCGCTCTCGCCGTCGATCACCGTGACCCAGTCGCCGGTGACTGGGGCCCGCTCGGACTGGGCCCGTTGCGAATCCGATTGCGCCCGCAACGCCCCGTCCTCAGTCGCAACGTCGGACTCGCCGCGCTCCACTCGGGTCAACCGGCCGGGAACGCCGAGCGCGCCGCTCGACTCCAGCGTCGCCTCCCAGCCGGCATCCCACCCCAAATGAACGATCGCGGAACGTTCCATGGGCTGCACCTTAGCCATCTGTTCACACTGCTTAACTGAACGCATGACCACGCCGACCACCCTCGAAGTGGACCCTGGACCTCCCCCCACCGACGAGTCGCCGACCCCGGCCTCCCGAACCGTTGCGGCGATCGCCGGCGCGCTCGGCGCGGCACTGGCCCTGTCGATCGGTGAGGTTGCCGCGGCCTTCAACGACAACATCACGTCGCTCGTCACCGCAATCGGCGAGTTCGTCATCGACATCACGCCCGGGGACCTGATCGCCGAGAGCATCAACACGATCGGTGGTTTGCAGAAGCCTCTGCTGCTCGGTGGCATCACGATCGTTTCCCTCGCCATCGGCGCGTGGCTCGGGGTGAAGGGCCGCCTCAAGCCGGGCATCGTGCCGGTCGGCTTCGCCTTTGTCGGCCTGGTCGGAGCCTTGGCGGCATCACGTTCGCAGCTCACCAGTGCCGGTGCGGCGTGGGCCGTCGCGCTCCTGGCAGCCGCCGCTGGTGCGGTCATCACCCTCGTCCTGTTGGGTGTCTCCAAGCGACCGGCCGGAGCTCCGACGGGCGCGCTCGTACCGGGTACGCCGCTCACTCAGGCAGCTGATCGTCGACGCTTCCTCACCTTCAGCGGAGCCGCCGTTGGCACCGCAGCCGTGTGGGGAGCGAGCCGGGTCGGTGGAACCAGCGCCGCCGAGCGGGCTCGAGAAGAGATCCTCACCCAGACTGCAGCGAGCACGACCGTTCCCGGCGCAGAAGCGGTACCGGGCACGGCCCTGCCGGCCGGCGAGTTCGACACCGTGTCCGGCATCACGTCACACCTCACGCCGATCTCCCCGGATGACGAGTTCTACCTGATCGACACGGCGCTCTCGAAGCCACAGGTCGACCCCAGCACGTGGAGCCTTTCGATCGACGGAATGGTCGACACCCCCATCAGCTACACCTACGACGAACTGCTGCAGCGCGACATGGTGACCAAAGAAGTCACACTGTCCTGTGTCTCGAATCCGGTCGGCGG